>JAZKZS010000024.1:0-19361 GCA_045612765.1 Acutalibacteraceae bacterium | reverse complement strand
CTGCTGTTACCATTAACGGTACTGAAATTAAGGTTGCTGTTGCTTCAGGCGCAGCTGCTGCTAAGTACGTAATGGATCAGCTTAAAGCAGGTAACCCTGCAGGTTGGACCTTTATCGAAATTATGGGTTGCCCCGGCGGTTGTGTAAACGGCGGCGGTCAGCCTATTCAGCCTCAATCAGTACGTGATACTGTTGACCTTAAGGCTGTTCGTGCTAAGGCACTTTATGATCAGGATGCTGCTATGGCTATTCGTAAGTCACACGAATCTCCTGTTGTAAAGGCACTTTACAGCGAATGGTATGACGGCTTTGGCGGTCATAAGGCTCACCACGACTTGCATACAAGCTATGTAGCTCGTGAAAAATATGGCAAATAATAGAAAAAGGAGTCAGCCGAAAGGTTGACTCCTTTTTCTATTAATCCTTATCACAAACAGCGTCTCTTCTGAAAAGTAGTGAAATACACCAAACACCCGCAAGGGCAATTACTGTGTAAATAATTCGGCTAATAATTGCTGTACTGCCACCAAAAGCCCAAGCCACAAGGTCGAATGAGAAGAGACCCACAAGACCCCAGTTTAAAGCACCGATTATAACAAGAATTAAGCAAATTTTATCAAACATAATTTCAACTCCTTTTGTAAACATAGCATTTACCAAAAAAGGTGAAATATACAAAAAAGCAACGATTTTTTAAAATCGTTGCTTTTAAATTTAAAATGACATTACGTCGTTCATATCGTAAAGACCGGGCTTCTTTGATGCAATAAACTTCGCTGCGCGTATTGCGCCAACCGCAAACACTTCTTTCGAGGTTGCACTGTGTGAAAGTGTTATAACCTCGTCACGACCTGCAAAAATTACGTCGTGTTCACCAACGATTGTGCCGCCACGAATGGAATGAATACCAATTTCGTTTTTGGGGCGTTTAGCACGCTTTGAATGACGGTCATATTCATAGCTATAGCTGTCATTAAACTGTGAATTAACGGCGTTTGCAAGCATTATAGCAGTGCCTGAAGGGGCATCAATTTTAAGGTTATGGTGTTTTTCAATAATTTCAACATCAAAGTCGCCACCCAAAACCGAAGCGGCTTTCTTTGCAAGGGAACAAAGCAAATTAACGCCAATTGACATATTAAATGTAAAGAAAACGGGGATTATTTTTGCCGCTGCTTTAATTTTTTTAATTTGTTCAGCCGAATAGCCTGTTGTTGCAATTACCACAGGTGTGTTGCTTTTAATTGCATAATCTAACAGTGAATCAAGCAAAGAAACGTGTGAAAAGTCAATAATAACATCGGCTTTTAGGTTAATTGCTTCAAAATCAGCAAAAACGGGGTATTTTTGACCGATATTTACCTTATCAACACCTGCAACAATTTCAATTTCGGTATCCGCTGCGGCACAGTCGGTAATATTACCGCCCATTTTTCCGCTTGCGCCTACAAGTATGGCCTTTAACATTTTTTCACATCCCAAATATTATTTAGGTTAATAAATTACATTCATAAAGCTTTTCGGTTAAAAAGCTTAAATTTTGTTCGTTCATAGGGTAAAGCGGAAGTCTGCAAGGTCCTGCGTTTTGCCCTAATAAATTCATTGCTGTTTTAATGGGTACAGGGTTTACATCGCAAAACAGGGCTTTTATAAGCCCCATATACTTAATTTGCGCAGCCATTGCGGTTTTTATATTACCAACCCAAAAGTTTTGACACAAATTATGAATTTCACTAGGTAGAATATTTGAAATAACCGATATAACACCTAAACCACCAAGCGACATAATGGGAATAATTTGGTCGTCGTTGCCCGAATAAATCCATAAATCGTCACCGCAAAGATATTTGGTTTCGGCTACCTTTGAAAGATTGCCCGACGCTTCCTTTGTGGCAACAATGTTTTTGTGTTTTGATAATGCCTTATAGGTTTTAGGTTCAATATCCACACCCGTGCGGGAAGGGACGTTATATAAAATAATCGGTTTTCTTACACGGTCGGCAATATAGCCGTAATGGGCAATCAGCCCATCTTGTGACGCTTTATTATAATAAGGTGTAACCATTAAAAATGCATCAGCACCTAAATTTTGGGCATCGTTACAAAGTTCTACCGTGTAAAGTGTGTCGTTACTTCCGGTGCCCGCAATAACGGGAACCCTGCTTTGTGCGGCATCTACCGCTGTTTTTATAACTTTTAAATGCTCGTCATATCTTAAAGTTGACTTCTCACCGGTGGTGCCGCAAATTACAAGGGCATCAATACCGGATGCTATTTGACTTTTGACAAGTGCTCGAAGGTTTTCGAAATTAACACTGCCGTCTTCATTCATCGGGGTAATAAGCGCCGTTGCGGCACCCGTGAAGACCTTTGGTTTCAAAAAATCACTCCAAAAAGTTAGTCCATATATCCTTTCGCGCAAAGAAGTTCAGCAAGTAATACAGCGCCGCCTGCAGCACCACGAAGGGTGTTGTGTGAAAGACATACGAACTTATAGTCATATTGACTGTCTTCACGTAAGCGACCGATAGACACAGCCATACCGCCGTCACTGTCACGGTTAAGCTTGGTTTGGGGCATATTGTCTTCAACAAAGTAGTTAAGGAATTGCTTGGGTGCATGGGGAAGTTCAAGCTCTTGAGGTGCACCCTTGAATTCTGCCCAAGTATTTAAAATTTCTTCTTTGGTGGGCTTATTCTTAAAGGTTACGAAAACTGCAGCCATATGACCGTCGGAAACGGGAACACGTAAGCACTGTGCAGTAAATTTGGGAGAAGAAGCGGGAACAATTTCACCGTTTTCAATACTACCCCAAATTTTAAGAGGTTCTTTTTCGCTCTTTTCTTCTTCGCCACCAATAAAGGGGATAACGTTATCAATCATTTCGGGCCAACGGTCAAAGGTTTTACCTGCGCCCGAAATTGCTTGATATGTGCAAACTAAAACGTTTTCTACACCGAATTTATCAAGAGGATAAAGAGCTGGAACATAGCTTTGAAGTGAGCAGTTAGACTTAACTGCAATAAAGCCCTTTTTGGTGCCAAGGCGTTTTCTTTGGCTTTCAATAATTTCAGCGTGGTCGTCGTTAATTTCGGGAATAATCATAGGAACGTCAGCAGTGAAGCGGTGAGCCGAGTTGTTAGAAATAACAGGGCATTCGCGCTTTGCATAGGTTTCTTCCAATGCTTTAATTTCGTCCTTCTTCATATTAACAGCGCAGAAAACAAAGTCAACCTTTGATACGATTTCGTCAATATCCTTTTCAGCATCGTAAACCATCATATCCTTGAGGCTTTCGGGCATGGGTGAAGTCATAGCCCAACGGTTGCCAACAGCGTCGGTGTAAGACTTGCCTGCTGAATTTGCACTTGCAGCCAAAGCAGTAACGTTAAACCAAGGATGGTCGTGTAGTAAAAGTGCAAAACGTTGACCAACCATACCGGTAGCGCCTATGATACCTACATTATATTTTTTCATTTTTAAAACATTCCTTTCAAAATTTGAAAATCACACTTGATATATATTCAAATTTATTATAATATATAAACATATCCAAATAATAATACCATTTTGATTTGTTTTTGTCAAATGGTTTTAGGCTATTTTTTAAGGAAGAAAAGGTAATTTATGAAAACAAGCGACTTTTTTTATAACCTACCCGAAGAATTAATTGCACAAACACCTGTTGAACCTCGTGACCAGTCACGTCTTTTGGTGTTTGATAAGCAAACGGGCGGTTTAACCCATAAGCATTTTTACGACGTTTTTGATTATTTAAAAGCAGGGGACTGCCTTGTTTTAAATGATACTCGTGTTTTACCCGCACGTATTTTCGGCACACGTGTTGATACGGGAAGCGTTGTTGAATTTGTGCTTTTAAAGCAAAAGGAGCAAAACGTGTGGGAATGTCTTGCGGGTCCCGGTAAAAAGGCAAAGGTTGGCCATAAATTTACTTTTTCTGATAAATTGTCTGCCGATGTTATCGAAATTTTAGATGATGGCAACCGTATTGTTAAATTCACCCCAAATGGTGAATTTTTTGCAGTGCTTGACGAGGTTGGTCAAATGCCGTTGCCACCATATATTAAAGAAAAGCTTAACGATAAGGAACGTTATCAAACTGTATATTCACGTGAGCTTGGCTCGGCTGCGGCGCCAACCGCAGGACTTCATTTCACAAAGGAAATACTTGCAAAGCTTAAAGAAAATGGCGTTAATATTGCTTACGTTACCTTGCACGTTGGTCTTGGAACCTTCCGTCCCGTTAAGGTTGATGACGTAACCGAACACAAAATGCATAGCGAGCATTATTCCATTACGCAGGAAAATGCCAATATAATTAACAAAACAAAGCAAAACGGTGGTAGAGTAATTTGCGTTGGCACAACAAGCTGTCGAACAGTTGAAAGCGCAATGCAAACCTTTGGTGAAATTAAAGAGTGTAGTGACGATACTTCAATCTTTATTTACCCTGGTTATACCTTTAAATGTATGGACGGTTTAATTACAAACTTCCATTTACCCGAAAGCACACTTATTATGCTTGTTTCGGCCTTTGCAGGTTATGAAAACACAATGAACGCTTATAATACAGCCGTTGCCGAAAGATATAGATTTTTTAGCTTTGGAGATGCGATGATAATTATATAAAATAAATCCCAAGTCTTTAGAAGACTTGGGATTTTGCTTATTTTTTATCTTTTATCCAGCGACTGCGTTTTTTCTTTTTATAAGGGTCATCGGTTGGATTTATAAAAGGGGAATATGGTGCTTTGCAATTGGAACAATGCGTTGTGCCGGCTTTATTTACAGTACCGCATTTTACACATTCCCAAACAGCTTTTGCGGTGTCACCGTGGGCGAGTTCGGGATAGCTGTTATGTACAGTTTCTTGGGGTAAAACTTCGTTTTCAAGCTTTTTAAGACGGTATGATAACATAGTATTTTCGCCTTTTAGCTTTTCTATATCGTCAAGGCAAGAAATAATTGCAATAATGGGTATTAATTCTAAAATGCCAAGCAGTAATATTATTACGGCATAAACAGGCGATGCAGTCAACATCATAATAAACGCAACAGCCAACGCCAAAATATTAATTCCTAAAAGTATATATAATAAAATACGCATATTATCACCCAAAAAATATTATATCATAAATAATTTTTAAATTCAATAATCTTGTTGAAATTTTAAATGATATCTATTATACTATTAAGGATAAATACGTTATTTTAAGGAGAAAAAATGTATAAATTAATCAGCGATAAAGACGGTGCTCGTCGTGGCGAGTTTGAGACAAACCGTGGCACCGTGCAAACCCCCGCTTTTATGAACGTTGCAACCAGTGCGGCAATAAAGGGTGCTGTTTCGGCTGAAGACCTTAAAACCCTTGGCTGTCAGGTAATGCTTTCAAATACCTACCATTTACACGTTCGCCCCGGCGATAAGCTTATTAAGGACTGTGGCGGTCTTCATAAGTTTTCCACCTGGGAGGGTCCAATTTTAACCGATAGTGGCGGTTTTCAGGTGTTTTCACTTTCTTCACTTCGCAAAATCCAGGAAGAAGGTGTAACCTTTGCTTCACACGTTGACGGTAAACGCATTTTTATGGGTCCCGAGGAAAGTATGCAAATTCAGTCAAATTTAGGCTCGACCATTGCAATGGCTTTTGACGAATGTGTTGAAAACCCTGCCGCTTACAGCTATTCAAAGGCGTCTTGCGAACGTACAACCCGTTGGCTTAAACGCTGCAAGGCTGAAATGGCACGTCTTAATTCCTTAGAGAGTACAATCAACCCCGAACAAATGCTTTTTGGTATTAATCAGGGCTGCACTTATGGCGATTTACGAATAAACCACATGAAAGAAATTGCCGATTTGGATTTAGACGGTTATGCAATTGGGGGTCTTGCTGTGGGTGAGCCTGCCGAGGTTATGTATGACATAATCGAAACGGTAACACCACATATGCCACAAAATAAAATCCGCTATTTAATGGGTGTTGGTACTCCTGTAAATATTTTAAATGCGGTTGAACGTGGGGTAGACCTTTTTGACTGTGTAATGCCCAGCCGTAATGCCCGTCACGGTCATTTGTTTACAAGCGAGGGTATTATTAATATCAACAATAAAAAGTACGAAAACGATATGCGCCCAATTGATGAAAACTGTGGTTGCCCCGTTTGTCAGCGTTACAGCCGTGCATATATCCGTCACCTTTTAAAAAGCGAAGAAATGCTTTCACAACGCCTTTTGGTTATGCATAACTTGTGGTTTTATAATCACCTTATGGAAGATATCAGAAATGCGCTTAACGAGGGCAGATTTGCTGAATTTAAGCGTGAAAAGGAAATTATTTACGGTAAAAGAATATAGCACTTGCTTTTTTATGAAAATTGGGGTATAATACCATTTGATATTTTAATTGGAGGAAGTTTTACAATGAATTTCGAAATTTTAACACTTGCAGATAATGCAAAAAACGGTGGTTTAAACATTCTTTGGATGATTCCCGTATACGCTGTACTTTTTGGTGCTTTGTATTTTATTATGATTCGTCCTCAGAAAAAGAAACAAAAAGAAGAACAAAAAATGCGTGAAAACTTGCAGGTTGGTGACGAAATCGTTACTATTGGCGGTATTTACGGCCGTGTTATTTCTTTAAAGGAAGATAGCATGGTTATTGAATCAAAGGCTGACCGCAGCAAAATGACAATTGCTCGTTGGGCTTTACAGCAAAACCTTACCGTTCACGACGATGTTGCAAAAAAATAAGTTATAAAATCAGTCCCTTCCGAATAGACTTTATCGGGAGGGACTTGTTTTATGCCTAAAAAGTTAGATTATATATTTTTATTAAAGGTTTTACTAATCTTGGTTATAACAACGGTTTTATCAATGTTTATATTTGCAACAGTGCTTTATTTTTTAGAGGGTGGCTTTCAATATTCACCGCTTTTTGCAAGCATATCATTAGGTCTTGGGTGCCTTGCAGCAGCATTTTTTGCATCAAAGAAAATCGGCCAAAAGGGGCTTTTAGTTGGCAGTATTATAGGCGGTATAGTCTTTGTAATAATAACGCTTATATCACTTATGGCAAGTAAGGATGTATTTACGCTTAATACACTTTTTAAATTAATTATTTTAATGCTAATGTCGTTTATAGGCGGTGTGTTGGGGGTAAATTCAAAACAAAACCAAAGGTTTATATAAGCCTTAATTTTAAACGTAGTATAATAAAAAGCGGTAGATTTTTTCTACCGCTTAAATTTATTACTTTACAATTGTGTTATAAAATTTATCAAAATCGTCGATAGCTTCGTGAGCTTCTTTATTGTTGCCTGTGATTTTACCCTTGGTGTCAACAAGTGACTGAATAAGATCGTCAAGCTCGTCCACAAATTCGTTAGAGGTTTTAACAATGTTAGCACGAATTTCATCAAGTGAAGCGTGTGCTTCATCGATAGAATTTAGATTCTTTTCAACCTCAGCATTTGAAATATTAAGACTGCTTTCGCTGTTTTTCATAATAGCTTGTGCGTTGGCTTGGGCCACTAAATAAAGCTTGCCAATGTTTTCAGAAAGCTTTTCTATTTCTTCATACTTTTCAACAAAGGCGTTAAGCTTTTCATCAACAATTGCTTTTTCAGCCATAAGGTTGTCGTATTGTTCCTTAGAAAGTTCAAGGTCCTTTGCCAAGCTGTCAGCCTTTTGATTTAAAGCGTCTTGCTTTTTAGAAAAGGATTTGTGTGTTTTTTCAATATATTCTAAAACGTCGTCGGTATTAAATCCAAAAAGACTTCTTCTAAAACCTGCCATTTTAAACTTCCTTTCAAAATTTGTATATAAATTATATCACACAAATTACAAATTGACAAGTTTTTTATTTTATTGACATTTTAGCACGAAAATAGTATTATTATTTATAGAATATTATGCGTCTGAAATGGCGCTTTTTTTATTGATTAGGGAGAATAAATTATGGATTTTATTGACCTTCGAAAAAAGGTGATTAAGAAATATTTCGACCGTATGAACGACCGACAGTTTGAAGCAGTTACAACCGTAAACGGCCCTGTTTTAGTGCTTGCAGGTGCGGGAAGCGGAAAAACTACCGTGCTTGTAAACCGCATTTTAAACCTTGTTAAATTTGGTAACGGTTACAACAGCACTTACGTGCCGAATTTTACTGCTGAGGATATTAAAGCGGGTGAAGATTTTTTAAACGGCGTTACCGATTTTGTGCCCGACGGCATTTTTTCTGACTTTCCCGCAAAGCCGTGGCAAATTTTGGCTATTACCTTTACTAATAAGGCGGCGGGTGAGCTTAAAGAACGTATTGCTGATAAATTAGGCGACGATGCTAACGATATTTGGGCGGGTACCTTTCACTCGGTTTGTGGTAAAATTTTGCGTTATAATGCCGACCGTTTGGGTTTTACTTCACACTTTACTGTTTATGATACCGACGACCAAAAGCGTCTTTTAAAGGATATTATGAAGCAACAGGGTATAGACGATAAGTTTGTACCTGTAAAGTATGCTTTATCACTTATTTCCTCGGCAAAGGACGAGCTTTTAACCCCCGAAGAATATGAAGTGCAGGCGGGCAATGAATACCGCACTAAAATTGTTGCACAGCTTTATAAGCAATACCAAAAACGCCTTTATGAAGCCGACGCTATGGACTTTGACGATATGATTGTTAATACCGTTAGGCTGCTTCGCCAAAATGATGACGTTTTGGAATATTACCAAAATAAATTCCGCTACGTTTGTGTTGACGAATATCAGGATACTAACCACGCTCAATACGTTTTGGTTTCGCTTTTGGCGGGTGGTAAAAACAATATTTGTGTTGTTGGTGACGACGACCAAAGTATTTACCGTTTCCGTGGTGCTACTATTGAAAATATTTTAAATTTTGAAGATGAATACAGCGATGCGAAGGTTATAAGACTTGAGCAAAACTACCGTTCAACCTCAAATATTTTAAATGCCGCAAACGAGGTCATAAAAAATAACCGTGGACGAAAGGGTAAAACCCTTTGGACCGATAACGGTGACGGTGAAAAAATTACAATGCACACCGCTTATGACGAAAGGGAAGAGGCACGCTTTGTTGCCGACACTATTTTAAAAAACGTGCGTGAAGGCGGTAAGTTTTCACAAAATGCGGTGCTTTACCGCATTAATGCGCAGTCAAACGCTATTGAAAATGCCTTTACACGTTCGGGCATTTCCTTCAAGGTTATTGGCGGTACGGCCTTTTATGACCGCAAGGAAGTTAAAGACGTTTTAGCGTATTTACAGCTTATCAATAACAAGCGTGATGATATCCGCTTGCGCCGCATTATAAACGAGCCTAAGCGTGCAATTGGCGACACAACGGTTAATCACGCAGCTGAAATCGCAAACGAGCTTGGCGTTTCAATTTTTGAGGTCATTTCACACGCTGAAGAATATGCCGCACTTAACCGTTCAGCTTTGAAACTTAATGGCTTTTGCGATATGATTAATTACTTAAGCTATTTTGCTGAAGAAGCGTCAATAACCGAGCTTTTTGAAAAGGTTATTGACGTTACAGGCTATAAAACAATGCTTGAGCTTGAGGGTGAAGAGGGTAAAGACCGTTTGCAAAACGTAATGGAGCTTTCTTCAAATATTTTACAGTACGAGCTTGAAAACGATGCTCCTACCTTGGCCGAATTTTTGGAGCAAATCGCCCTTATAAGTGATATTGATGGCCTAGAAAGTGATAATGATAAGGTAGTTTTAATGACAGTCCATTCGGCAAAGGGTTTGGAATTTGAAAACGTTTTTTTGGTTGGTATGGAGGAGGGAATTTTCCCCGGTGACCAGTCAATTATGGGTGGTATTAGCGAAATTGAAGAGGAACGCCGTTTGGCTTACGTTGCTATTACCCGCGCTAAAAAGCGGTTAACCGTAAGTAACACCTCAATGCGCATGCTTTACGGACAAACCAAGCGCAATCTCCCTTCACGCTTTTTGAAGGAAATCCCATTAGAGCTTTGCAATTCTTCAGGTGTTAATGTTCGTAACTACAACGTTTCGCAGCAAACAGCTACCTTTACGCCAACCTCGGCAAACAAGTCGTCCTTTATAAGCAAACCGCAAAAAACACAGCAAGCCAGCGCTTATGCCGTTGGTATGACGGTTAAGCATAATACCTTCGGCACAGGTATGATTTTAAATACCACCCCAATGGGTAACGACACCTTGTTGGAAATTGCGTTTGACAGTGTTGGTACCAAAAAAATTATGGCAGGATTTGCAAAATTAACAATTATTTAATTGATTTTAATTATTTTAATGCTATACTAAAAGCAGTATAATAAAGGAGCGCTATATGACAATTGGTATACCGACAATTAAAAAGGAAGCCAAGTCTAAATTAAAGGGCAAATGGGTTTCTTCTATAATTGTATCTTTGACTTTTTTGTTTACGGTTTTTATAGTTTATAACATTGCAGGGGTTTTAAGCTTGGTTTTTGGTGATGTTGGTGCAAATGTTGTAATTTTGCTTTTTGCCGTTTTTCTGTGTGGACCCCTAATGCTTGGTGTTACAAGGTTTTTTTGGCGTTTATATGGCGATATGGACGAAAACCCCGTAACAGCATTTTATTATTTTTCAGACTTTAAGTCTTATTACAAGGCAGTAAAGCTATGCACTTTATTAGCGTTACGTCTTATTACTTTTGCGGTTGTATATTATTTGCCCGCTATTGCGGTATATTTGCTTTCAAGCCATCAGTTATATGAAATTTTAAAAATGCCAATACCACTTTGGTCTCAAAATTTAAGCTATGTGGTCAGCTTTCTTTCAAGTCTTGGCGGTATACTTACTGCCGTTTCACTTTTGAAGTTTTATCTTGCGCCTGCTTTGGTAATCGCTGACAGTGGCATCGATACTGAAGAAGCCATGTTGATGTCAACCGTAATTTCCAAGGGTTCGGTAATTGATTTTGTGTTTTTGGCTTTCAGCTTAATTTTGTGGATAGTTTTGTCATTGTTATGCATTCCGCTTATATTTACTCTTCCTTATTTTGTAATGTGCTACGTTATACACGCGTTATATGCAATTAAGGATTATAACGAAAAAATTAATAAACTTAACGATGAAAATTTACCGTCGTTTGTGGCAGGTATTTAATATGAATAAAAGTATAATTTTAGCTTCACAGTCGCCTAGAAGACGTGAATTGCTTTCGGTTATTACGGATGATTTTACAGTAATACCGTCTAATGTTGAAGAAGTTGTTCCCGACGAAATTAATCCTCACGACAGCCCTGAATATCTTGCGAAAATCAAAGCGCTGGACATTGCTAGGGAATATCCTAACGATATTGTTATCGGCGCTGATACTACGGTTTTTCTTGATGAGGTTGCGCTAGGCAAACCAAAAGACCGTAAGCACGCTTATGGAATGTTAAAAATGTTGTCGGGCAATACACATTTGGTTATTACCGGTTGTGCCATAGTTAAAGGTGATAAATGTGTTAGCTTTTCGGTTAGAAGCGAAGTGGAGTTTTATGCACTTTCGGATGATGAAATTAACACATATCTTGATAGTGATGAGCCTTATGATAAGGCAGGTTCGTATGGAATTCAGGCAAAGGGCGCTTTGCTTGTAAAAGAAATACGTGGCGATTATTTTAATATTGTTGGGCTGCCTATTGGGGAATTAAACCGCCGTTTAAAAGAATTTGAGTGATGCAAGAAATTGCATCACTTTTTTGTTTGGTTACAAATTTGAAACCTTTGTAAAAACTTTGGCTGAATTATTGACAATTTTTTACTTTAATGTTACAATAAACTAAACTTTCAAGTGCGCTTTAATTTGCGCTTTAAACCAAACATTAAACCAACTTAAAATGGAGGTACGGTTTATGTCGGCTGTTAGGGAGACATTTAGTGTGCGTGACCGTGTTGTATTGGCCGCGGCAGAATTATTTATGAAACAGGGTTTTTTAAATACTTCTGTTAAGGAAATATCGATTGAATCCGGTGTTTCTGAAAACTCGATTTATTATGAGATGAAAACAAAAGAGGCAATAATCGCTGAACTTATCGGTTACGTTATTGAACGTCAGCGTGAAGTTACAAGAGAAATACTTGAACCAATTACAAACGATAAAATTCTTTGTTATTGTTTTGAAAAAGTATTACAGCTTTATATTGCTGAAACAAGCGAAAATATGCGCGAGCTTTACACCACGATATATTCAATTCCTAAAACGTGGGACTATATTAAAGAAACAAACGCAGATGCTTTAAAATTTGTTTTTGGCGAACATTTTCCTGAATTTGATTTTAAAGATTTTTACGAGCTTGAAATTGCGGCGGGCGGTATAACACGCGGTTATCTTTCTGCACCGTGCAATATGTATTTTACAAAAAAGCAAAAGGTTAAACGTTATATCGAAACAAGCTTACGAGTTTTTCACGTTGAAGATGATGTTATTGATTCAACCTTAAAATTCCTTTATCAGTTTGATTTTTCAAAAATAGCTAAAGAAACGGTTGATGATTTATATAACTATTTTGAAAAACGCATTTATGAAAAAAATGGTCATTAATGACCCGGCCCTTTCGAGAGGAATGATTAAAATGACAGAAATCAAAAAAATATCTAAAAAAACACTGGCAGTTATTTTGGCTGTTCTTGTGGTTGTGGTATCCTTGCCGCTTATGCTTATACCTATTTTAGCGGCCGACAGCAACGATTTGCGTGTGGTTGACCCTTCAACCTTCAATTCGTGGCAAGAACTTTTTCCTGCTGATAATACCGACCAAGCAGGCCGTGTATGGACTGATAAATCGGTTTTTCGCAATGTTAGCGGTTTAGGTAATCTTGTTGATGCAAACGGCAATGATTATAACCTAACAATGCAGGATGATAAGCATAATTTTATTGTTGCATTGTCTGCTTTGGCATCAAATAAGTCTATTGTAGGTTATTCATATACACCGACCGACACCATGCTTGTGCTTGACGTTTCCGGTTCGATGAGCAATAGCGGTTATGTTGACGAACTTGTCAGTTCGGCTAATGATGCAATTAAGCGCCTTTTAGAGCTTAACAACCATAACCGTGTAGGTGTTGTTTTGTATTCGGGCAGTTCGCAGCAAGGTAATTCTTCAGGTTCAACTGCAATTTTATTATTACCGCTTGACCGTTATACTGCACCTAGGACAGGACAAAACTCTGGTAAGTTTATAATTCAAGATGGTAATAGTGTTGAGGTGAATTCTAACGTAAAGAATTCGGCTAATAATACAATGCCTACCACGTCAAAGAACGTTGCGGGCGGCACATATATTCAAAACGGTGTTTATTTTGCATTTGAGGAATTTATGAAGCAAACCGAAACTGTTATTCCCGAAGGCAAGCATCAGGCGGGCACTGTTCGTACACCTATTTTTGTTTTAATGTCAGACGGTACACCTACCGCTGCTACCAATAACTTTGCAGGCTTAAATAATTCTAATTATACTGTCGGCCTAGGCACATCTAACCTTGGTGACGGTACTAACGTTACTGACGACACCTTGCAGGATGCTATTGATTTTGTGAATCAGCTTACTGCAGCTTATTCATTAAATAAGGTGTCTGGACACTACCAAGATGAAAAACCTTTGTTTTATACCCTTGGCCTTGGCAAAAATAATCAGTCGCTTTCAAGCCCTGTGTTAAATCCAAATGCTTTCACCTCAACTGACGAGCTTTGGGAAGATTATATTGCAACCCGTAACAGTGCTAATATGCTTTTCGATATAGAGAATGGTAGTGATCCTGACCAAACTTCAGTAAGAAAGGTTAGTGAAATTAATTCGGTTGACCAAAAAAATTACGTAACCAAATATTTCCCTGCAAGTAACGCTAATGCGCTTTCTCAAGCATTTGACGAAATTGTAAAGCAAATTATAATTCAGTCGTTATATTATCCCACATTAGTTAAAAACGGACAACACGACCACGAAGGCTATATTGAATTTGTAGACGATATTGGTCATTATATGGACGTTAAGGAAATTAAGGGCCTTATGCTTGGTAACACCTTCTATACAGGTGAACATCTTGCAGAAAACTTTACCGGTGATGACAGCGTGTTCTTTAATCCCGATGGAAGCTATTCTGACCTTGGTAATAACCTTGTGTGGTCGGTTAAGCAACGTATTGGTATTGAAGACCCCGCAGTAGCACGTGACCTTATTAACAGCGCATACAATACCTATCAGCTTCGCGCTTGGGACGGCAAATGGTCCAACTATATCGGTTGGTATGCTGACGATAACGGAAATTATATGGGCCACTGGCATGAAGGTCATACCGATGCCGATATACCTGTAAGTGACGGTAAAAAAGCAACCTATATAAATAAGTCTTACGGTTTGTTGGGCGCTATTGAAGGCGAATATACCGACACAAATCTTATGTATATTTCAACTCAGGTTCATACTCGTATTGATGACGGTAACACATCTGTTATCTGGCGTGTTCCTGCTTCGTTAATTCCGGTAACCTCTTATAATATTTCATTAAGCGGCGACACATTAGAAGAAGCAACCAACATTAGTATTGAATATAACCCCGCTGACCCGATTCGTCTTGTTTTCGAGGTTGGTCTGTCTGATGAAATTACCCCCGTAAACCTTAATGAAGTTATCACCGACAAAGAAGCCCACATTATTGATGAAAATAACGACGGAATTTCGGATGATGGTAAATATTACTTCTATACTAACTGGTGGAATGATGATAAATTAACCCATCAAAACCCCAACAATTCCGAAAACACATTAGTTTTCTTTGCGCCATCAGTTCAAAACGAACGTTATTATTACGTTGAGGAAACCAACATTTATATTAATAACGGAACCGCTCAAGCACCCAATTATGTTTTATATAAAGGCCAAAAACCAACTCAAACCGACGGTAATACTTATTTCCGTAGGTATGCTGTTTTTGAAGGTACAGGCGCTACCGTCAATGGTAAAACATCCGCTAAAATTGTATGGGAATTTGAAGAAATTTCAAGTAATACCATAGGCACCTTGACCGATAGCTGTAAGAATAACGACAACAGTTGGGACGTTATTTCAGGCACTGTATACCGTGTGCTTGAACCCCAAAATGTTGCCAAAAATGAAAATTCAACCAAAACACTCGATTATGTGCGCTATCCTGTAATTCAAACCGAAACCACACATGACCATATTCACGTTGGTGCTTTCCTTGGTAACAATGGTAGAATAGCAGTTGATATTCCTCAGGGCATAAAGCTTACTAAAAATATTGACGACACACTATTCGGTACAAATGATACCTTCACCTTTGAAATTGAAAGCGATATTGCTCAATTAGATAAGGCTGTGCTTTATCACGAAAACGTGACAGGTAAGCTTACAAAAATCGAGCCTGAAATGGTGGGTAACAAGCTTAACGTTAGACTTAAAGCTAACGAATCGGTTTATGTTTTAGGTCTTGAAGCAGACTCGGTTGTGGCTGTTACTGAAAAAATTAACGGTCAGTATAAGGTTAGCAAAATTACAGTAAACGATTCAGTTTTACCACTTGCAGCTGACAATATGAATACTAGAATCGTTGCGGATTCTCTTACTGAAATAGAGTTTGAAAATACCCTTGTTGTGCATGACGGTACAATTGTTGTTTCTAAAGAGGTTAATTATGATAGCAATATAACCTATAATTACGACCACGAATTTACCTTTGAGGTATATCCCGTTGGCAACTATAACGCCCGTCAAACCTTTAAGATTAAGGCAGGGGAGTCACATACTTTATCAGGCTTGGCACCCGGCGACTATATTGTTAACGAGGTCGAAGCGGACCTTCCCGCAGGCTTTGCACCACAGCAAAACCTTGTGACTGTTACGGCCGATAATAATATTGTTGCAACTGCACACTTTATTAATGATTATACACCTAACGCTGTAAAACCTGCTTTGGTTGTAACAGGTACAAAAGAATTAACAGGCCGTGATTGGAAATCGGGTGACAGCTTTGAATTTGCAATTGAAATACTTGACGGTGTAAATTGGGTAAACGTTACTAAAAACGGTGCCACCCGCACTGTAAAGTTCGGCGATGCGGATTATGACTATAAGTTTGATTTTGTAAACGATAGCGACCTTGCCGATTTCGAGTTTACAGAGGTTGGTACATATTGGTTCCGTGTTCGTGAAGTTATCCCTGCAAACAAGCTTGGTGGTGTAACCTATGACGAGCGTTATCATTACTTTAACGTAGTGGTAACCGACGCTACAATGGACGGCAAGCTTGAAATTTCAGCAGTTAATGCTACCGAACCCGTAAGCGTTGCGAAGGCAAGCAATATATATACAGTAGATGTTGACTTTAATAACCTTTATGCACCCACAGGCGCTGACGAGCTTATCGTAAGCATTGACAAAACCGTTACCGATAACGCAGGCACAGGTAAGGGCAAGGCAGGGTATATTTTCGGTTTATTTACCGAAACAGGTACCGAGCCAATAGTTACCTCACTTCCTACCGACGTAAACGGCAAGACAATTATTGACCTTTCGTTCCCTGCAACAGTTGTTGGTAAGGAATATAACTTTGTTATTAAGGAAATAGTACCCGAAGACAAGCTTTTGGGTATGACTTATGACCCCACAGCTTATGCTATAACAATTAAAATTGTAGATAATCTTGACGGTACTATTACCGCTTTGGTTGAGTATGACAACACCACAACTGAGGGTGTAAGCTTTGACTTTACAAACGTTTATAAACCCGCTGCTGCCGAAGTTGTAATTGAAGGCAACAAGGTGTTAGAAGGCCGTGACCTTGTAGTGAATGAGTTTACCTTCGAGCTTTACGAAGGTAATACTTTAAAGGATACTGCAACTAATGCCGCAAACGGTGATTTTGCGTTCAGTAAATTAACCTTTTCACAGGTTGGCACATACAATTACACTGTTAAGGAAAAGAAGGGTAATTTGGGTGGTATAAGCTACGACACCAAGACCTATGCCGTTAAAATTGTTGTAAGCGATGATGCTGATAATGACGGCAAGCTTGATTATAAGGTTTATATTGATAATGCTGAAACCACAAATATTAAGAGCCTTGTTAAGTTTGTTAATATTTACGAAACCGAAGAGGTAACCGTAGACTTTAAGGCAACTAAAAAGCTTACAGGCCGTGACCTTATCGACGGCGAATTTAAGTTTGATCTTTATAAAGCAAACGCAGACTTTAGCATAGCTCAAGCTATTGACGATAACGTTAAGGTAGTTAAGAAGGATGCTAATACAGGTCTTATAACCTTTGCTAGCCAAACCTTTGGTGCGACAGGTAGCTATAAATTCATTATTATTGAAGACGAAACAAACGGCGCAGGCATTAAGGTTGATACACATATTTATCAAATTGAAGTAATCGTTACCGACAATGGCTCAGGCAAGCTTGTGGCTGAAATTAAGGTTGACGGCAATGCTGTTACAAGCAATATTGAAGATGTGGTTGTATTTAACAATAAATACTCAGTTGACCCAATTGACGTAACAATTGAAGCTTTTAAGACCTTGAGCGGCAAGAATTTAACCGCTAACGAATTCACATTTGCTCTTTATGAAAATGGTGTTCAAAAGGCAACTGCAAAGAACAGTGTTGATGGTAAGGTTGTATTTGAAAAAATTACCTATACTGAGGCTGGCACTTATACGTATACTATTAAGGAAATTGCAGGCACTTCAAAGTATATTACCTATGATAACAGAGAATATACCGTAACCGTTACAATAGAAGATATAGAGGGTAAGGGCTACTTTACAAAAACTGTTGCTTATAAGTTAAATAACAATGCAGTAGAAAAGGCTGAATTTAATAATACCTATACTCCTGATGATGCTGAAATTATTATTTCAGCTAAAAAGGAGCTTGACGGCAGAGACATTAAAAACGGCGAATTTACCTTTGAACTTTATAAGGACGGCGCACTTATTGACACTAAAACCAACAATGCTAACGGTATGGTAATATTTAATGCGCTTAAGTTTGACGCTAAGGGTACCTATAATTACACCGTTAAAGAGGTTAAAGGTAATTTGGGTGGTGTTACCTATTCAACAAAGGTTTATGCAATTAAGGTTGTTGTATCAGAAGATGCTAATTTAGACGGCTATTATGATTATAAGCTTTACGTTGATAATGCTGAAACCGCAATTGCTGATATCGCATCTAAGGTTGTATTTGAAAACGTATACACCGCAAAGGAAGTCAAGGTAAACCTTAAGGCAACAAAGAAGCTTTCGGGCCGTGACCTTGTTGACGGTGAATTTAAGTTTGACCTTTGCGAAGCAGGTCCTAACTTTGCACAGCTTAAGGTTTTAGACGATAACTTTAAGCTTTTGAGGGTTGATAATGCAACAGGTACTATTACCTTTAGTGAGCTTGCATTTAATAGGGTTGGTAATTACTATTTCGTAATTGTTGAGGACGAGCTTGACGGCAAGGGCATTACCACCGATAAGCACAAATATCAAATTGAAGTAATCGTTACCGATGACGGCCAAGGTCAACTTGTGGCTGAGGTTAAGGTAGACGGCAAGACAGTAAGTGGTAAGTATGAAGATGTTATTATATTCAACAACGTTTATACAGTTAACCCAACAGATATTACCATCGAAGCAGAAAAGAACCTTACAGGCGCTGAGCTTAAGGGTGATGATTTCACATTTAAGCTTTACGACAAAGACGGCAACCTTATTGAAAAGGTTAAGAACGATAAGGACGGCAAGGTAACCTTCTCGAAGCTTAATATTACCGAAGCCGGTACATACGTTTATACCATTAAGGAATTGGTTGAAAACGCAAAGGGAATTACCTATGATGAAACCGAATATACAGTTACAGTAATCGTAAAAGACGGTGGCGAAGGCTTGTTTGAGGTTGAAATAGTTTATTCTAATGCTGAAGGCGTGGTTGAAAAAGCAATTTTTGAAAACACCTTTACACCTGAAGTTCCGCAAACTAACGATACAGTTAGCGCTGTGATATGGTTTATGCTTATGGTTATAAGCGGCGGTTTAGCATTATCCCTTGTACTTTTCCGCAAAAAAGAAAATGTTTAATTAAATGAAAATAACCCTGTGGAAAACCACAGGGTTATTTTTATAAATTGGGGTTTATCGCTCGGTTGGATGGATATATCATTGGCTCCCTCTGACGAGGTTAGTGAAACGGGCGAGGCGGTAGTGAATAACAGTCCGGTGGACTGTTAGAGCCGCAGAGGGACCGAGCACCGCAGTGCGAGAGCTGGCACGAGGAACTCGTGACTGAGGGAG
>JAZKZS010000023.1:0-5519 GCA_045612765.1 Acutalibacteraceae bacterium | reverse complement strand
GCTCTCGCACTGCGGTGCTCGGTCCCTCTGCGGCTCTAACAGTCCACCGGACTGTTATTCACTACCGCCTCGCCCGTTTCACTAACCTCGTCAGAGGGAGCCAATGATGTATCAATCCAACCGAGCGATAAACCCCAATTTGACGGGTGAACACAGCTCGCCCCTACGAATATACAATTTAATTGACATATTACGTAGGGGCGCACCTGTGTGTACGACCGCAAAAACAGAACAACACATAGGTTGTTACCTACGCGATATATCAGTTAAAATTCTGATTATAATTCCGAATTAGATATAACTCGCCGTAATGCGAATATAACTGAGGCGCCTTCCTTACGGATGGCGCCTCACGAAGTGCTTTTGCTATTCTTCCATTTGCTTGCCCAAAAATGCTGCCGCAACACGCACAAGCTTTTCGTCGCTGTCGCTTGGCTTTGACATGGTGTCACTTGCGACCATAACCACCGCACCGCCGACGTCACCCGAAATAATAATGGGTGCCGCTACACAAATTTTGCGGTCAATGCCCTCAAGCGCGGATGAATTTTCGTCGGAGCAAACAACGGTTTTACGTTGCTCCATTATGTCCTCAAGCACAGGTGTAACACGGCGGCCAAGCACTTCTTTTTTAGAAATTCCCGCCCCCGCAACACAATGGTCACGGTCGCAAATAATAACACCAAGGCGGGTAGCCTCACTCATAGCATCGGCGCACTGAACAGCAAAAGGCGAAATTTCACCAATGGGGGAATATTTTTTAAAAATAACCTCCCCGCCCGAATTAGTAAATATTTCCAAAGGGTCTCCCTCTCTTATCCTCATAGTTCTTCTAATCTCTTTCGGGATAACCACACGACCAAGGTCATCGATTCTTCTCACAATCCCAGTTGCTTTCATATATACATTTCTCCTTAAATTACAAATTGTGATGTTAGTATTTGTGATTTGTCGGAATTTATACTGAAAGATTTACTTTTGAAATGAAATATGATGGGAGCGTTGCTACACCATCAGTTGCCGAGACATTTACGCATAATATACCTATAAAGCGAGGTGAAATTCACCTCGCTTTATATTATCCACCACATTATTTATCACAAGCAAAAAACGCACCCTGTTGGGGTGCGCTTTTCTATGCTCTTATAATTTCGGCGTCGCCGCCTAAAACGGTGTTTTCGGTAATAACAATCTTTTTAATTGTATTATCCGACGGGGTTTCGAACATTAAGGGCTGTAACACACCTTCAATTATTGAACGAAGACCACGTGCGCCTGTTTTACGTTCGATTGTAAGCTCGGCAATTTTTTCAAGCGATTTTTTATCAAACATTAAATCCACACCGTCCATTTTGAAAAGAGCTTCATACTGCTTGATAATTGAATTTTTAGGCTCGGTCATAATGCGAATAAGGGTTTCCTTATCCATACCCTTGAGTGCGGTAATAACCGGCATACGACCCACAAGCTCAGGTATAATGCCAAACTTTACAAGGTCTTGGTGGGTTGCAACCATGCTAAGTGCTTCGGCTTCCTTACTTTTGGGCGACTTAACGTCGGCGCCAAAGCCAAGACTGCTGCCACCTATGCGGCGTTCAATTACCTTTTCAATACCGTCAAATGCACCTGCGCAAATAAACAAAATATTTGTGGTGTCAATTTGAATAAATTCCTGTTGGGGATGCTTTCTGCCACCCTGTGGCGGAACGTTTGAAACTGTACCTTCCAAAATTTTTAAAAGCGCCTGTTGTACACCCTCGCCGCTTACGTCGCGGGTGATGGATGCGTTTTCGCTTTTTCTTGCAATTTTGTCAATTTCGTCAACGTAAATAATACCACGTTCAGCCTTTTCAATGTCATAATCGGCCGCTTGAATAAGGCGAAGCAAAATATTTTCAACGTCTTCACCAACGTAACCCGCTTCGGTCAAGGTGGTAGCGTCGGTAATAGCAATTGGCACGTCAAGGCACTTTGCCAAGGTTTGCGCCAAAAGGGTTTTACCAACACCTGTGTGACCAAGCATTAAAACGTTGCTTTTGTTAAGCTCAACGCCGCTTTCATCCTTTTTGAAAATACGCTTATAGTGGTTATAAACCGCTACCGACAAGGTTTTTTTAGCTTCGTCCTGACCGATTACGTATTCGTCAAGCTTTGCCTTAATTTCCTGCGGTTTTGGTAAAATAAATTCTTTTTCCTTTTTTTGCTTTTTGCCCTTGCCACCTGCGGCAACCTCGTCCTCAAACAAAAGAGATGCGCAAAAATCAATGCAGTTGTCGCAAATATAAACACCAGGGCCTTCAACAAGACGGGTTACCTCGTCCTGTGTTTTACCGCAAAAGGAACAACGAATTTCATCGTCAATTCTATTTGGCATTATTTATTACCTCTTAGCAATTACTTTATCAACAAGACCGTATTCAAATGCTTCCTGAGCGGTCATAAAGTTGTCACGTTCAGTGTCGCGTGCAATTTCTTCAATGCTTTTGCCTGTGTTTTCGGCTAAAATGCGGTTTAAGTTAGCACGTGTACGTTCAATATGCTTTGCGGCAATTAAAATTTCAGTTGCCTGACCCTTTGCGCCACCAAGTGGTTGGTGAATCATAATTTCGCTGTTGGGAAGCGCCAAGCGCTTACCCTTTGCGCCTGCAGATAAAAGGAATGCGCCCATGCTTGCGGCCATACCCATACAAATGGTGCTAACGTCACACTTAATGTACTGCATTGTGTCGTAAATAGCCATACCGGCCGATACCGAGCCGCCTGGGCTGTTAATGTAAAAGTTAATGTCTTTATCGGGGTCCTGACCTTCAAGATAAAGCATTTGTGCAATAACTACACTTGCTGATGCGTCGTTTACTTCGCCGTTAAGCATAATAATACGGTCGTTTAAAAGACGCGAAAAAATGTCATAAGAACGTTCGCCACGGCTTGTTTGTTCAATAACGTAAGGTACAAAACTCATATAAAACACTCCTTGTTAAAATATGCCGGCACGGGAATGTGCCGGCTTTAAGTTTCAATTAATATTATGAACTGATTTTTCAGTTTATAATCAATTATTCAGCAGCTTCTTCTGCCTTTTTGGTGGTTTTCTTTGCAGTTGTGGTCTTCTTTGCGGTAGACTTTTTAGTAGCAGCCTTTTTTTCGGTCTTTGCTTCTACTTCGGTGATAACTGCATTTTCTTTAATAAGGTCGATAGCCTTTTGAACTGCTACGTCCTTTGCAAGCTCGCTTGCGGGGATAGCGTTCTTAACAGCTTCAACTTCCATGTTGTAAGCTTCAGCAAGCTTTTTGAATTCAGCTTCAAGTGATTCTTCGTCAGCTTCAATTTTTTCAAGCTCAGCAATCTTTTCTAAAGCAAGGCGGAACTTAACCTGTGCTTCAGCTTGGGGACGGAAGGTAGCCTTGAAATCGTCCATTGAAGTGTTTGAATACTTGAGGTAGGTGTCAAGGTCTAAGCCCTGCATTTGTAAACGATAGCCAAATTCTTCAACGCTTTGTTGTAAACGGCTTTCGAACATAGCTTCGGGAATTTCACCCTTAATGCTGTCAACGATTTGCTGAACAAGTGCGTTTTCAGCTTCTTCGTCAGCAATCTTGTTCTTTTGAGCAAAAGCCTTTTCCTTAATGTCAGCCTTTAATTCATCTAAAGTGTCAAATTCGCTTACGTCCTTTGCGAATTCGTCGTCAATTGCGGGAAGTTCTTGGAACTTAATTTCGTGAAGCTTAATCTTGAAGGTAGCTTCCTTACCTGCAAGGTCTTCTGCGCCGTATTCTTCAGGGAAGGTAACGTTGATGTCAAATTCTTCGCCGATGTTCTTACCAACGATTTGTTCTTCAAAGCCGGGGATGAATGAACCTGAGCCAAGCTCTAATGCATAGCCTTCACCCTTGCCGCCTTCGAATGCAACGCCGTCCTTAAAGCCTTCAAAGTCGATAACTGCGGTGTCGCCCATTTGAGCTGCACGATCTTCAACAGATACCATACGAGCATTACGCTGAGCCATAGCATTGATTTGAGCGTCAACTTCGCTGTCTTCAACCTTAGCGATAACCTTTTCAGCCTTTAAGCCCTTGTATTCGCCAATTTCGATTTCGGGATAGGTGGTAACGGCAACCTTCATAACAACGCCGTCTTCTTTAGAGATAGATTCAATATCAGTATCCATCTTGTCGTTGATTACCTTAAGGCCTGATTCCTTAATAGCAGCATCTACTGCATCAGGATAAAGGATATTAAGAGCATCTTCATAAAATGCTTCTTCGCCGTACATTTTAACAACCATTGCATAAGGAACCTTACCCTTACGGAAACCGGGGATAGCAATGTCGTTCTTCCTGCTTTCGTAAGCCTTTTTAACAGCTTCTGCTAATTCTTCAGCGCTGATAGCAATTGTAAGCTCATATCTGTTAGCACTTAAATTTTTTGTTTCTTTTAAAGTCATTTTTTTACCTCCGCATAACGTATGCAAATTTCATATTTAGAGCCGAAAACACCAATAAAATACCGATATTTTCGCATACTAAAGTATTATAGCACAAGTTTGAAAATATTTCCACTATTTTTTTAATATTATTTTAAATATATTTATTTAGCCACCAAAACAGGTGTGAAATCGACACAATCACAGGAAATAAGCTTAAATTCGACACCTTCTAACTCTTTTACAGCGTTATTAAGCCCTGCACCGTGTATATGCCCGTGGTAAACCGTTTTTATCTTGTGGGCTTTTATAACGTCGAAAATTTCACGGCAAACGTCAAGATTATAAACAGGCGGATAATGCAAAAACACCAAAACGGGAAGCCCCGTGCCTTCGGCCGCTTTAAGCGAGGCTTCAAGCCGCCCGACCTCACGCGCGATTATTTTTTTATCGGCCTTATCGTCATAAAACCAGCCACGTGTACCTGCAATTGCATAGCCTTCGGCGGTGACGGTGTTGTTAAACAAAATTTCAACCGATTTTATATTATTTTCTTCAAAAAAATCACGCAATTTTTTTACGGTTGACCACCATAAATCGTGGTTGCCCTTTAAAATTATCTTTTTGCCGGGAAGACTTTCTAAAAACTTGAAATCCTCAAGCGTTTCGGAAAGCTTTAACCCCCAAGAAAAATCACCGGGGAGAATAACTGTATCGTTTTCAGTTATAAGGCGACACCAATTTGCTTTTAGTCGTTCGGTGTGACTGCCCCAACCACGAAAAATGTCCATTGGTTTATCGGTACCGAAGGATAAATGCAGGTCTGAAATTGCATAAATGCTCATTTTTAAAATTTTCTCCCCTTTCGTATAATTTAAAAAATTTAAGACAAAATACTAAAGACCTAAACGGTCGGAAAGGACTTGATTATAATGGAAAACAAATGTGAATCTAACGTATGCATTTCTTGCGATGTTAAAAACTGTATGTATCACGCCGCTAACAACACCTGTTCTGCTGGCAAAATTCACGTTGGCAACGGTATGGCTTCAGAAGCTTGTGAGACCTGCTGTGATACCTTTAAAGCAAAATAAT
>JAZKZS010000022.1:0-6558 GCA_045612765.1 Acutalibacteraceae bacterium | reverse complement strand
GAACTTCGTCAAGCAGATGGGCTTCTATATGATCGGTGAAAACTTCCTGCACGACACCACCGTTTACAGTGATGTTATCGGCGCAGAAATTCCTGTTGCTGCAGGTTGGAAGATGCTCACAATGATCATCATTTCGCTCTTTCTGCTTTGGCTTGCTATTAAGAAGCAGTTTGAACCGCTTCTTCTTATTGGTATAGCATTTGGTATGCTTCTTACCAATCTTCCGGGCGCAGGTCTTTACAATCAAGAGCTTTGGAACGAATTTATGCGTGACGGTAGCGCAAACTATCACGACTACGGTTATATTCTTGCTAACGGCGGTCTTTTGGACTACCTTTACATTGGTGTTAAAACCTGTATTTACCCCTGCCTTATCTTTATTGGTATCGGCGCTATGACCGACTTTGGTCCCCTTATTTCAAACCCAAAGTCACTTCTTTTAGGCGCTGCTGCGCAGGTTGGTATTTTTGCAACCTTCGTTGGTGCAAAGTATATGGGCTTTAACGGTTTAGAATCTGCTTCTATCGGTATTATCGGCGGTGCTGACGGCCCGACTGCAATTTTCGTTGCATCGAAATTAGCGCCCCACATTTTAGGTGCAATAGCCGTTGCCGCATATAGCTATATGGCGCTTGTTCCTGTAATTCAGCCCCCTATTATGAAGCTTCTCACCACTAAGAAGGAACGTGAAATCGTTATGAAGCCCCTTCGTGAAGTTTCAAAAACCGAAAAGATTTTATTCCCAATTATTATTACAATCTTTGTTGCATTGCTCGTTCCGTCTGCTACTCCTCTTGTTGGTTGCTTAATGCTTGGTAACCTTTGGAAAGAATGTGGCGTTGCTGAACGTCTTTGCAAAACCGCACAGAATGAACTTATGAACATTGTTACCATTTTCCTTGGTATTTCGGTTGGTGCTACTGCAACTGCAGGCACATTCCTTAACACCACAAGAAACGTTGTAACAATCGGCGGCACCGAAATTAATATGCTTCGCCTTCCCACAGTTGAAATTATTGTTTTAGGTGTTGTTGCGTTTGGTGTAGCTACTTCTTGCGGTGTTATTTTTGCTAAGTTTATGAACTTGTTTACAAAGAACAAGATTAATCCCCTTATCGGCTCGGCAGGTGTTTCGGCTGTTCCTATGGCTGCACGTGTATCACAAAGTGTTGGTCAAAAGGCAAACCCCGCAAACTTCTTGCTTATGCATGCTATGGGCCCGAATGTTGCTGGTGTAATCGGTTCTGCTATTGCTGCCGGCGCACTTATCGCTATATTCGGTTAAGCTAAAGGAGAATATAAATGAACAATAACAAAAAATTATTTATAACCGATACCATTTTGCGTGACGCGCATCAATCACAAGCCGCCACCAGAATGAAAATCGAAGATATGATTCCCGCACTTGAACAGCTTGACCAAATGGGTTATTGGTCGCTTGAATGTTGGGGCGGCGCTACCTTCGACGTATGTATGCGCTTTTTAAACGAAGATCCTTGGGAAAGACTTCGTACACTTAAAAAATATATGCCCAACACAAAGCTTCAAATGCTTTTCCGTGGTCAGAACATTCTTGGCTACAAGCACTATGCTGACGACGTGGTTGATTCTTTCGTTGGTAAATCGATTGAAAACGGTATTGACGTTATTCGTATTTTCGATGCGCTTAACGATACAAGAAACCTTGAACAAGCAATTAAAAGCTGTAAAAAATACGGTGGTATCTGCGAACCCGCTTTAAGCTATACCGAAAGCCCCGTTCATAACGAAGAATATTTTGTAAAGCTTGCAAAAGAGCTTGAACAAATGGGCGCTGACGTTATTTGTATTAAGGATATGGCAAACCTGCTTTTACCCTTTGATGCATATTCACTTGTTAAAAAGCTTAAGGAAAACGTAAACGTTCCGATTCACCTTCACACCCACAACACCACAGGTACAGGTGATATGGTATATCTTATGGCTGCTCAGGCAGGTGTTGATATTGTAGATACCGCGCTTTCTCCCTTAGCTAACGGTACTGCACAGCCCGCAACCGAAGCCTTGGTTGCAACCCTTCAAGGTACTTCACGTGATACAGGTCTTGACCTTAATAAGTTAAGTGAGGTTGCAGCACACTTCCGTAACGTTGCTGACAAGCTTAAGGCTGACGGCATTTTAGACCCCAAGGTTTTAAACGTTGACACTAAAACTCTAATTTATCAAGTACCTGGCGGTATGCTTTCAAATATGCTTTCACAGCTTAAGCAAGCCGGCAAGGAAGATAAATATTACGACGTACTTGCTGAAGTTCCACGTGTGCGTAAGGACTTTGGTTATCCTCCCCTTGTAACTCCCACAAGCCAAATTGTTGGTACCCAAGCAGTTATGAACGTAATTGCAGGCGAAAGATACAAGATGGTTCCTAAGGAATCAAAGGGTATGTTAAAGGGCGAATACGGCCGTCTACCTGCAACAGTTGATGAGGATGTTCGTAAGAAATGCATTGGTGATGACGAGGTTATTACCTGTCGTCCCGCCGACCTTATCGAGCCCGAACTTCCAAAATACAAGGCTGAGCTTGAAGCAAAGGGTCTTGGCAACGGCTCTATTGAAGATGTTTTAAGCTATGCGCTCTTCCCCCAAGTTGCTGAAAAATTCTTTAAGGTACGCGACGCTGAAACAATGCCCCGCAACCTTATTGTTGAAGATTTATCAATTTAATATCTAAAAGCTTAAGCGGTAGAACAATTAAGTTCTACCGCTTGTTTTTTATATTAAATTATAGTTGCCAAGGTTAGCATTTCACGTATGTTTAAATAAATATCTTCACTGCTTTCGGCATTTAGCGGGTTTGTGCCTTTACCAATTTCTACCGTAAAGCCTGGGCGGTTATATTCTTCAATAAACCAATCCTTAAAACCGCCGCCGTCTGCAATTTCAATTGGCACGTCAAGAGCATAACCCGATGCGGTTGCTAAAATTTCGGCTATGCGCCTTGAACGCGGCGGCGTATGTTCACCAAAATTCCAATATATAACCTCACCCTGAGTGTGCAAAGCTAACGTATGCCTTATTTTTATGTTTTTGCATAGCTTTACAAGCGCCTGTGTTTCAGGCTCGCTTTCGGGCTTTGGACCACCGTAACGTGAGGGAGAAGGACCGTATATACCCATTTTACGTTCTTTTGTTCGCAAATTATCCCAATCAGCATTAAAATTATGGTTAATATCAACGCCGCGAAAGTTCGCATTCCAACGGCTAAAATCGTTTTTACAAAGTCTTGCTATGCGGTCGGCATCGCCACCGCAGGCGGCTTTACCTAAAAGTGATATATCACACCCATCGGGGTTTACGCAAGGCACAAAAATTACTCCCCTGCCCTTTAATCCACGAATCGCATTAACCCCTTCAATCGACAAATCATTTTTTATAGCAAAGGCTAAATCCTCAATATACATTAAAAGCACGGTTGCTGTTATACGTTCGCTACCGTGAAAGGCGGCGGCAATTAAGCTGTACTCACTTGCCGAGCCTATTTTTAATGCCGTAATATCTTTACCCATACAGCTTTTTCCAATAACGCTGTGTTTTATAAATGGATATTCACCGCAAATTTCGTTGACTATACGTTGACGCGCTAAATAATCATATTCCATTGGTTTTACAATAGCATTCATTTTCAACACCTCTTTTTAAATATATTAAAAATGTATTGAAAAAATGAATATTAAATTATATAATATTTACGGTGATATGAATGAACTTAACCGAAAAACAATTAACAAAGGAATATATATTTAAAGGTAAAATTATTAACGTAAGACGTGATACTGCCCTTATACCCGACGGTAGCACCGCTATTCGTGAGGTTGTTGAACACAACGGAGGCGTTTGTGTAATTGCCCTTACCGACAATAACGAGGTATTATTTGTAAAACAATTCCGTTATCCCTATATGGAAGAGGTATTGGAAATTCCCGCAGGCAAGCGCGATTCATTAGACGAAGACCCGCTTGAATGTGGTAAGCGCGAATTAAAGGAAGAAACGGGGGCAACCGCAAAACGTTTTGTTGATTTAGGTCAGCTTTACCCTACCCCTGGTTATTGTGGTGAAATTATTTGGATGTTTGCCGCATTTGACCTTGATTTTGGCGACTGTGACCCCGATGACGACGAATTTTTAGAAATTGAAAAAATCCCGCTAGCAAAAGCTGTTGAAATGGTTATGAAGGGTGAGCTTAAAGATGCTAAAACCCAGACAGCAATTTTAAAGCTTAAGTATTTAGTGGATAACAATAACGTATAAAAGAAACACCGCTTGAATTCAAGCGGTGTTATTTTTATTTGCTATTTGGTGTTTGCATATCAATAACCTTTAAGCCATTAGCAGTTTTTTCAATATAAACGTATTTATCAAAATAGTCCTTATATACGTTATTACCCCATGTAAGAATGTGGGTAAAGGTTACACGACAGCTATAAAGGTTGTCGTTATATTTATGTGCTTCACCAAAGGTTATATCTTCAAAACGGTAACCTGTATGTGTCCAAACCCAAAGTTCAGTTTTGCGAACATATTTATAAAATTCGGTCGAGGTATCAAAGAAATGTGAAATACTGCCAAGAGATGCATCCTCTTGCATAAACTTTGCATAGCCCTGACTAGCGTTTAAAGCGTGGTTTTTAAGGGTTTCAAGTTCGCCAGCCTCAATACCCTGAGCAACGGTATAAACGCCGTCTTTTTCGGTTACTTCAACCTCTTTACCATCTTGTGTATAAGCCTTAACCTCAAACTTGTCAGAAATTAAATTTTCAACCTTAACGGTTTGAAAAACCGTAACGTTATTTTCGCCGATTTTGTCGGTTAAAATTTGAGGAGGCTCGTTATTAATACGGTCGTCACTTTCAACTTCAACACCGTTAATGGTAAGCTTAACGTTAGAAGGCAAGTGGATTTCGTACTTATTGCAAATACTGCTATCAACCTCGGCAACGCCAACCACATAACCCTTTATGCCATATTTACCGCCCTTAGCAGACTTTTTTAAATAAAAGGTTAGTATGCTTTCATCGTCAGCCTTAACGTTATATACTTCAGTGAAGCCTTCAAGCTTTTTGCCCGAAGAAGCAATAGTTAATTTTTTATCGCCAATAATTCCCTTAAAAGCGTTGTTAATTTCACTTTGGCTTTCATAAGCCGAAAGCGGTATATCAAATTCGTTAATTGCACCTAACAAATCACCTTTTTGAAGATATTCATTAACGATTGTATTCATAATTGCCTTAGGCTGTGCGGCTTCAAAAACCGAAAGCACGGAATTAAGCACAAAGAGACCAATTATAAGCAAAACCAAAAATACCGCAATTACGGAAAAATAAATTTTATAAAACAAAGGTTTATTTTTCATATTCTTATTCCTCCGTAACAATAAAGCAGGTTGGTAATCTTCTGGGGGTCGTAAATGCCTTATACTGATTTACAAGGCCCTGCTTTTGATAATTATCAAGCTTTGAAGTATCGATATTATAAACGTTATAATAATCACGGTAATACATCATAGCTGAAGAACCACCGTCAAGCATACCTGCCGATACAGCGCCATATTCAACTAGGATATCGATAACGTCGTTACGTGTAGCACCTATACTGCTTGCGCTTCTACCGTCGGTTACAAGCATAATAACGGTACCGTCAGCACGCTGGCCAATTGCAGTACGCTGTGCCGCACCAATATTAACATCCCCATAGTGAAGGTTTACCTTATCAATACTGCCGTCTTCTTTTAAAGTATGGTCAATAAGCAAATTACCAGTTTGGAAGCAAACCGCATCACGAATGCCAAGTTCTTCAGCCTTTTGCACGGTTATACCTTCATAGCAAACAAATTTGTTATCACTGGTAAAGCCCATAAAGGTACGGCTGCCGTTACCGCCCCATACCTTTTTACCAAAGGAATAGGTTAAACCTATAGGCTGTGCGCCGTTACCTGTGCCGCCAACGTCGGAAAATTCGCCCGCATTAATTACAGCAAGCGCATTATATTTTTCAGCGAAATTGAAAATGCGCATACCGCCAGTTGCAGTAGAAAAGTTTTCACTTGAAACGCCAACCTTAACACGTGTGGGGTCCTTAACTAAAAGCAAATAACCCTTAAAGTTTGGCTTTTGTAAAAAGATTAATTTAGTGCCGTTTTTAGCATCCTTCCATTCGTCCTCGTCGCCTGTAACAATTTCAGACACGTCGATTGAATCGGTATTAATTTTGTGGCTGTTATCAACAATTTCCTGCACCTTAGATTTAGGCAAGAAAAGACCGGGTACCCATTTGGTAGCGCTTGCCTGCATAGCTGACAGCACCAACATATCACGCATGGTTTCACTAGGACCGTGAGCAACCACCATACCAGCTGAAAAAGCGGTAACGATAATAAGCAAAATCGCAGTACCAATAGATAAAAGTGAACGGTTAATAACGTTTTTTACAGTCAATTTTTTCTTTGGTGCTTCCTCATTATTTTCCTTTTTAGTAGCAGTGCTGAAAACCCAAGTTTGCTGTATACGATAGCTGATAAAGAA
>JAZKZS010000021.1:0-10508 GCA_045612765.1 Acutalibacteraceae bacterium | reverse complement strand
AGACGTTGTTGCCGGCGTTCGTACTCCCATGCCCATCGCTGAAATGGCTGAAAAGTTCCCCGCAGCTTTCAAGCAGTTCAACGAAGTTTGCGCTATCCTTGAAGACCACTATCGTGACATGCAGGATATGGAATTCACCGTTGAAGACGGCAAACTCTATATGCTCCAAACTCGTAACGGTAAAAGAACCGCTAAGGCTGCTCTCAAAATCGCTTGCGATTTAGTTGACGAAGGCATGATCGACAAGAAGCAAGCAGTTGCTATGATCGACCCTCGTAACCTTGACACCCTTCTCCACCCCCAATTCGACACCAAAGCATTAAAGGCTGCTACCCCTGCTGGTAAGGGTCTTGGCGCTTCTCCCGGTGCTGCTTGCGGTAAGGTTGTATTCACTGCTGAAGATGCAGAAGAATGGAACAACCGTGGCGAAAAGGTTATCCTCGTTCGTCTTGAAACCTCTCCTGAAGATATTACCGGTATGAAGGCTTCTCAAGGTATTCTTACCGTTCGTGGTGGTATGACCTCTCACGCTGCCGTTGTTGCACGTGGTATGGGTACCTGCTGCGTATCTGGTTGCGGCGAAATCATTATGGATGAAGAAAACAAGAAGTTCACACTCGCTGGTAAGACCTATAACGAAGGCGACTACATCTCTATCGATGGTTCAACCGGTAACATTTATGACGGTATCATCCCCACTGTTGACGCTGAAATCGCTGGCGAATTCGGTCGCATCATGGCTTGGGCTGATGAATTCCGTACCCTTAAGGTTCGCACCAATGCTGATACACCTGCTGACGCTAAGAAGGCTCGTGAACTCGGCGCTGAAGGTATCGGTCTTTGCCGTACCGAGCATATGTTCTTCGAAGCTGAACGTATTGCTGCATTCCGTGAAATGATTTGCTCTGACACTGCTGAAGCTCGTGAAGCTGCTCTCGCTAAGATTCTTCCTTATCAACAAGGCGACTTCGAAAAGCTTTACGAAGCTCTTGAAGGTAACCCCGTTTGCATCCGCTTCCTTGACCCACCTCTTCACGAATTCGTTCCTACTGAAGAAGCTGACATCAAGGCTCTTGCTGATGCTCAAGGCAAAACTGTTGCTGACATTAAGGCTATCATTTCTTCTCTCCACGAATTCAACCCCATGATGGGTCACCGTGGTTGCCGTCTTGCAGTTACCTATCCTGAAATTGCTAAGATGCAAACTGCTGCTGTTATCCGTGCAGCTATCAACGTTAAGAAGGCTCATCCTGATTGGGATATCGTTCCCGAAATCATGATTCCTCTTACCGGTGAAGTTAAGGAAATGAAGTTCGTTAAGAACGTAGTTGTAGCTACCGCTGATATGGAAATCGCAGCTGCTGGTGTTGAACTTAAGTACGAAGTTGGTACCATGATGGAAATTCCTCGTGCTTGCCTCACCGCTGACGAAATCGCTAAGGAAGCTGAATTCTTCTGCTTCGGTACTAACGACCTTACCCAGATGACCTTCGGCTTCAGCCGTGACGACGCTGGTAAGTTCCTTACTGCTTACTATGACACCAAGATCTATGAAAACGATCCTTTCGCTAAGCTCGACCAAACCGGCGTTGGCAAACTTATGGATATGGCTGTTACCCTTGGTAAGAAAGTACGTCCCGAAATCCACTGCGGTATCTGCGGTGAACACGGCGGCGACCCTGTTTCTGTAGAATTCTGCCACAAGCTCGGCCTTGTCTACGTATCATGCTCACCTTTCCGTGTGCCGATCGCTCGTCTCGCTGCTGCTCAGGCTGCTATCAAAGAAAGCAAGTAATTGCTGACTTTATAAAACAATCAATCCCCACCGAGCAATCGGTGGGGATTTTTGTGTATCTGTTGCAATTCGCTTTACGATATGCTATAATTATTGTAAGGAGGGGATAAATATGAAAAAAGCAATCATAATTTCTGGCAGCATAATCCTTGCCGTTCTTGTTGTGTTTTTCTCATTATATTTCATTTCAATCACTCCAAAAGATACAGGCAAATTTTCTGTTGATGAATTTGTCGAGTACATTCAAAACCCATATTTTCAGACAGACAAAAATTATGGTGAAATTGCTGACTACAAATCAGCTGCCAAAGCGGGAAAGGCAGCAATTGCCGAGCGCTTTGAAAACTCCGAAGGCGGCCTTTTTGAATGGATGGGTTGTAGTGTTCAATATGATGCTGAAAGCGATGCATATTATATTCGGACATATCAGATGTTCCCGCCTGTGTTTGGAGGGGCATACGATGTAATTATTCAATCTGATGGAATAGTCCTTGCAATTTGGGGTGAAAAATAACGACCAATTTTCCCTCTTTTGCGGATAGCACCACAGGCTGCTATCAAAGAAAGCAAATAATTGCTGACTTTATAAAACAAAACTATCCGCCCGAATTTCTTCTGGCGGATTTTTGTGTCTATTGAATTGTCTTAATTTTTATGTTATACTTTAATTAAAGAGGTGACAATATGAAGAAAATTATAAAATGTGTGATAATATTGGTATTGTGCCTTATTTTAGTGGGTTGTGGAGAAAAAAATTTATCTAATGATTCCGCAATAATTAACTATAACTTTAATGAAACAGCACAATTTGATAATTTTACTATTACAGCTTTGGAAATTGTCCAAATGGAAATTTTTGAAGATGATGTTTTAAAGCCTAAAAAAGGAAACGTTTTTGTTTCGGTTAGGTTTTGTATAGAAAACATTTCTGATGAGCAAGTGATAATCACTTCACTAGGAATGTTTAAGTCATATGCAGATGGTAACAAAGTTGAAATGTCGGTGACTGGCTCAACAGAATTTACTTCAAGATTTTATGAAGAAACTGCTATTGACTGTGTTATGAATTCAGGAGACAAAAAAACGGGATGGTATACAGTCGAAATTCCAGAAGATTGGCAAGAGTTAAACATATTTGTCAAATCAAGCGTATTTTCGGATGATTACGTGAAGTTTACATATGCCAAACAATTCTAACTAATAGAGAAAATATTTTTTACTAAAACAACAATTCTGATTATATTGTGTTTTATTTCATCAAAGTATTTTTCATTTTTAATGTGAAAGCAATTATAATATCTTAAAATCAACATATTTTCCCCTTTTTGTGCATAGCACCACAGGCTGCAATTAAAGAAAGCAAGTAATTGCTGACTTTATAAAACAAACTAAATCCCCTTGGAGAAATCCAAGGGGGTTATTTATTAAAGTGCTTCAATAAAAGCCTTAAGCTTTTGTGCCAAAACCTCGTGACCTGCATCGTTAAAATGCAAACCGTCGTTTGTATATGTTTCAAAATCGTGTTGATTATGTGGGTTAATGCCCAAGTCGCGATAAAGGTCTAAAACCTTAATATCAAACTGCTTTGCCGTTTCTATAATTGCGTCAGCATAGGCAATTAACGGTTTACCGGGTATAATCTTTTTAGCGTGGGTTGAAGGTATGCTATCATCAACCTCTTTACGCAAAAAGCAACGCGCAGGGGTCATAAAAATTATTGGCTTATCGCCATAATTTGCGCGCAAATAATTCATTAAAAAATAAACGCCGCCGCAATAGGTTGCGGGTGTGGTGTCACCCATTTCGCCAAAGGGTGCATCGCCGTGGAAATAGTCGTTTACACCGCCGTAAACAATAACCATATCGGCTGAAGTATCCATACCACTTGCACGACCGCAAAAACACAAATCGTAATGCGGTTTTTCACTTGGGTGAGTTTGGTGGGCCAAACGGCTACCACTAACGCTGTAATTATTATGGCTTACCAATTCGCACATTTTGGCCAAGCGATTGTCATAACGGTTATTTTTAATATCGGCAACACCTACACCTTCAGTAATACTGTCACCTAAAAAATTCACTTTTAATCCTTTAATATTCATTTTAAACACTTCCTTAACATACACAACAATACCACAAAACCACACCAATAGCAAGAAAACATTTTCATTTTTAAAAACTATTCCATTTTAAAATAAAAAGTGGTATAATAAACAAAAAATTTCAAGGAATGAATTTAATGGTTATATTAATTACAGGCGCATCACACACGGGCAAAACCGCACTTTCACAAAGGTTGCTTGAAAAATATAAATTCCCATACCTTTCAATAGACCATTTAAAAATGGGGCTTATTCGTAGCGGCAATACAAATCTTACACCTATGGACGATGATGATTTAACCCTTTATCTTTGGCCGATTGTGCGCGAAATGATTAAAACCGCTATCGAAAATAATCAAAATTTAATTGTTGAGGGTTGCTATATTCCCTTTGACTATGCCAAGGATTTTGAAAAGGAATACCTTAATAATATTAAATACTACTGCCTTGTAATGAGTGAAAATTATATTAAAAATAATTTTAATGACATTAAAAAATACGCAAACATTATTGAAAGTCGGTTAGATGATTGTTACACACAAGAAGATGCTTTAAATGATAATGCAAATATTTTAAAACAGGCGCAAAAACATAACGTAAATTATATTCTTATTGATAATAATTATAAGGTTGATATTACACTATAACGAAAAACCACTCTTTAAACAAGAGTGGTTTTAATTATTAAAGTTTTATGATTTCGCCTTTTTTCATTCTTTCACAATATTCAGCAGTTGCGCAGAAAATAACGTCACCCGATGAGTTAATTGCAGTTTCAAGCGAGTCTTGAACCACGCCGATTATAAAGCCAACTGCAACAACCTGCATTGCAACGTCTTGGCCAATTCCCAAGAGCGAACAAGCCATAGGAATAAGTAATAACGAACCGCCTGCAACACCTGAAGCTCCGCAAGCACCGAGAGTAGCCACAAAGCTTAATAATATTGCAACTAAAATATTAACGTTTATTCCTTGTGAAAATGCGGCAGCGAGTGACATTACAGTTATGGTAATAGCCGCGCCATCCATATTAATAGTTGCACCTAAAGGAATTGCAACTGAATAATATTCCTTATCTAGCCCAAGCTTTTCACAAAGCTTCATATTAACAGGAATATTTGCCGCCGAACTTCTTGTAAAGAATGCGGTAACACCCGATTCTTTAAAACACTTAAATACCAAAGGATATGGGTTTTTCTTTAAGGTGATTGCAACAACAATAGGATCTACTATCAAAGCAACGGCTAACATACAGCCAACTAATAAAAGCAATAGCTTGCCGTAATCTTTAAAAATTTCAACACCGTATTCGCCAATTGATGAATAAACAAGACCTAAAATGCCAAATGGTGCCAACTGAATTACCCATGCAACAGCCTTTGAAACCCCTGCCGAAATATCATTAAGCACATTTTTGGTATTATCGTTTGCCATACGCAACGCTAAACCAAAAATAACTGCCCATGTAAGAATACCTATGTAATTACCGCCTATAATTGCAGATATGGGATTCGTCACCATATTGCCCAGTAAGGTTTTAAACACTTCGCCAAGGCCGGTAGGAGCTACCTGGTCAACTGCATCACTAAGTGGTATTGTAACCTTGAAAAGATAACTTCCAATTACCGCAACAACAGCAGCTAAAAAAGTACTTAACATATATAAAATAATAACTGTTTTAAATCTGTTGCCAATACCTTTGCCAGCACTTGCTAAAGAAGCTACAACAAGAACAAAAACCAATATTGGTGCAATTGCTTTAAGTGCACCTACAAAAATATCGCCAAAAACGGTAACAAAAGATGCACTTGGAACAAACAATCCCAAAACCACACCAATAACCAAGCCAACTGCTATTCGCAAAATTAGAGGTACCTTTGTATAAAAACCAAATATCTTTTTCATAGTACTCCACCCTTTACATTGTATTACATAACAAATTTTAACAAATTTTTTAAGATTTGTAAATAAAAATTTTCAATTCGATACATTTATTAAACGCATATTTGCATATTTATGCTTTCGAAAAGCCAATTTTCAGATAAGTCACCTTAGCTGCATTAACTTGTGCATTAGAAAATAACAATGAAATTGAAAAACACAAAAATCTGTACCCCAAAGTTTTGTATACCATTCTTAATTCAAAAAATCAATATGTTATAATAAATACAATAAATAGTAAATTACTTGAAAGGAAATTATAAAAACAAATAAAAACGCAACCATATATGTATAATGCTTGTCAGCACCTATTTTATGATTAAAGACACTGCTAAACTTTAGAAAAAAATCCACCTGAAATTTAGGTCGATTTTTTTGTTGCGCTTTATTATAACTTTATGGTATAATATTACAGTATTGTTATACAGGATAAAATAACAAAAAGGACTGATCTTTATGTTGGAAAAAATTTTCAAGCTGAAGCAAAACAACACAACCGTCAAGACCGAGATTGTAGCAGGTCTTACCACCTTTATGACCATGGCTTACATTTTGGCGGTTAACCCAAGTATTTTGGCTGACGCCGGTATGGATTCTACTGCCGTACTTTTAGCAACCGCACTTGCTTCCTTCCTTGCTACCGTTTGCATGGCACTTATGGCTAATATGCCCTTCGTGCTTTCGGCAGGTATGGGTCTTAACGCTTACCTTGCTTATACGGTTGTACTTGGTATGGGCTATTCTTGGCAAATTGCTTTGCTTGCCGTTTTTGTTGAAGGCTTAATTTTTATTGTTTTGTCATTAACAAACGTTCGCGAAGCTATTTTTAACGCTATTCCTTTAACCCTTAAGCGTGGCGTTTCAGTTGGTATTGGTTTGTTTATTGCATTTATCGGCTTACAAAATGCAGGCTTAGCGGTTGACGCTTCAACACTTGTTACCATTACAAGCTTTAACGACAATTTCTCGACCAACGGTATTTGCGCTTTATTAGCATTAATTGGTTTATTGTTTACCGCCGCATTACATATTCGCAAAGTTAAAGGCTCAATCCTTATTGGTATCGTATTTACCTGGGTTTTAGGTATTATTTTCCAATTAACCGGCATCTACACACCCGACCCCGCTAATGGTTTTTATTCATTAATTCCAAGTAGCATCATTTCCTTCGACTTTTCAAAGCTTTCCGAAACCTTTGGTCAATGCTTTAACGTAGATTGGAAGGTAATTCGCCCCGTAGACTTTATTGTAGTAATTTTTGCTTTCTTGTTTGTTGACTTGTTCGACACCCTCGGCACCCTTATTGGTGTAGCGACCAAGGCAAATATGCTTGATGAAAACGGTCGCCTTCCCAAAATCAAGCCCGCCTTAATGGCTGACGCTATCGGCACCTCAGCCGGCGCTGTGCTTGGCACCTCAACCGTAACAACCTTTGTTGAATCCGCATCGGGTGTTGCGGCAGGCGGTCGCACAGGCTTAACATCTATGGTAGCCGCTCTTCTTTTCTTACTTTCAACCTTATTTGCGCCCTTATTTACCTCTATTCCCTCTTTTGCAACAGCACCGGCGCTTATTATGGTTGGTTTCTTAATGGTAAGCTCGGTTACTGAAATTCGTTTTGATGATGACAACCTTACCGAAGCAATTCCTGCATATATCGCAATTATTGCAATGCCCTTGTTCTACAGCATTTCCGAAGGTATAAGCCTTGGTATTATTTCATACGTTTTACTTAACGTTTGCACCGGCAAGGCTAAAAAGGTTTCACCTTTAATGTATATACTTGCAGTTTTATTTGTGCTTAAATACATATTCCTTTAAAAAACATAAAGCCTTGTGTTTAACTTTTAAACACAAGGCTTCGTTTTTTATTCAAGTTCCATTAGTACTACTGAAAGTAGATTGTAAAATTTTTCCTTATAATTTATAATTAAATCAAGGAAGTGACTAAAATGAATAATTATATAACCGGCGCAACCATTAAACGTTTGCGCGAAGCTAAAGGTCTTACCCAAAGCGAGCTTGCGTTACAGCTTGGAGTAAGCAGTAAAGCCGTTTCAAAATGGGAAACGGCAAAAGGCTTGCCCGATATTACCTTAATAGAGCCGCTTGCAAATGCTCTTTCAGTGTCGGTAATGGAGCTTATGTCGGGTCAAATGGTTATTAATAAAAATCTTTCGGCAAATATTTTGCGGTCTAAATTTTACGTTTGTCCCGTTTGTAATAACATTATACATTCAATGGGTGATGCCCTTATAAGCTGTTGCGGTATTACTCTTCCACCCCTTGAAGCTGAAGAAATCGATAACGCACACGCAATTAATATTGAAAAGGTTGAGGATGAAATTTTTATTACCGTAAACCACGATATGACAAAACAACATTATATTTCATTTATGGCCTATCATACCACCAACCGTGTTCAGTCTGTTAAGCTTTACCCCGAAGGCAACGCCGAAACACGCTTTAACCCACGTGGCAACGGTTATTTATACCTTTACTGTAATAAACACGGCTTAATGAAAAAGAAGATATGATTTACAGTATACACTGTAACCCAACAGCGTTTAATATTGAATTATTAATATTTATATGCTAAAATATAAATATAATTATATTGGGGTGATATGTAATGTTTAAGGTTGGTCTTTCGAGCCGTGGCTTTATGAAATTGGCTTTAAATACCGTGACCGTGTGCTTACAACAACCAACTTTTATAAAAAACGCCCATAAGCTTTTTAAACTTTAAATTTAAGGATTTTTTATGTCTAATATAAGAAGAAATTATTTTATACGCCTGATTTTACGCATTATAATACTTATAGCGTGTGGTGCTTTATGCTTTTTAAAACCACAATGGTTTAACGTGCTTGATGGTCTTAACTTTTTTAAAGGCTTTTCTCCCCTGCATTTGCTTTGGCTTATTTGGTTTGCGGATATGTTCCAACAGGTTGTACCTGTTAAAAACCAGCTTGCGCTTGGGTCACAAAAGCTGTTTTCAAGCCGTTTCAAACCAATACGTGAAAAAATCGATAAAAAAGCGCTAAAAAAATACATAACCGAAACCACCGCTTCGGCTTACCTTGTGCTTTTAATATGGTCAGCATTTATTACTGTAATTGCATTGTTATATTATTTTAATTACATTAATAAAATGTGGCTGTTTATGATTTCGGTTTTGTTTTACGTGTGCGACCTTATTTGTGTGCTAATTTGGTGCCCCTTCAGACTGATTATGCGCAACCGTTGCTGTACCACCTGCCGTATTTTTAACTGGGACCACCTTATGATGTTTTCACCCATTATTTTTATGGGTGGCTTTTATGCAGTTTCGCTTTTTGTAATGGCGTTTTTTACATGGCTTGTGTGGGAATTTTGCGTACTTATATACCCCGAAAGGTTTTGGTATAAATCAAACAACGCATTAAAATGTTCGGAATGTACCGACAAGCTTTGCACCCAATATTGCCAAAAACTTAGAAAATAAGGACGGTTTATATGGAAAGAAAAAACGTGTTAAAAAAGGTTTTAAAAATTTTACTTTGCCTTTTATTGTCGATTGTTTTAATTATTGTGGGCTATTTGGGCTACGTTATTTTTTCATACAACCGCATTGCAGATAACCAAACCTTAACACCAATCAAAAACGGTAGTAATACTTCCCTTTCGCTTAACACAAGCTATACCGCAGTAATACAAAACCTTGGCTTTGGCGCCTACACACAGGATTTTACCTTTTTTATGGACGGCGGCACACAGTCGTGGGCTGAAAGCAAGGAAAGCGTTATTGAATGCATTAACAAAGGCGCTGACACAGTTGCGAAGTATAACCCCGATTTTATTTTATTTCAAGAAATAGATTTTGATTCTACCCGCAGTTATCACACAAATCAACGTGTAATACTACAAAATCACTTTGAAAATTACAGCAGTGTATTTGCAATTAATTATCATTCGGCTTTTTTAGCATACCCCTTCACACAGCCGCACGGCGCTTCTAACAGTGGTTTACTTAGCTTAAGCAAATTTGATGTAACGTCAGCAAAAAGGCGCAGCCTGCCCATTTCTGAAAGCTTTAGCAAATTTTTAGACCTTGACCGTTGCTACAGCGTGTCACGTATTTCGGTAGAAAACGGCAAAGAGCTTTTGCTTTACAATGTACATCTTTCGGCTTATGGGTCTAGCGAAGAAATTAGAACCGCTCAAATGACAATGCTTTTTAACGATATAAGGACCGAATATGAAAAGGGCAATTATATTGTTTGCGGTGGTGACTTTAACCACGATTTTACAGGCGATTCCACCCAAAAGCTAAACGACGGTCAAAAGGTTGAATTTGGTTGGGCGCAGCCTTTTCCAGATAAGCTTTTGCCCGAATGTATTACAAGATGTATTAATTACGAAACCCTTACCCCAACTTGCCGCAATTGTGATATCCCTTATAAAGAGGGTAATTTTACAATTATTGTTGACGGATTCCTTGTGACAAAAAATGTTGAAGTTTCAAGCGTAGAAAATATCAGCACAGAGTTTGATTATTCCGACCACAACCCCGTTGTATTGGAATTCTCTCTTAAGTAAAATCGGTTATATTGATAAATGCGGGTTTGTAGAGTTCTTCTTTTTTAAGCTAAAAAAGGGCGTAGCTCCACTTGTCAGGGGAGCTGGCT
>JAZKZS010000020.1:0-6964 GCA_045612765.1 Acutalibacteraceae bacterium | reverse complement strand
CCACGTTCATCACGTACCGTTCCCTTCCTTTCAAAAGCCACAGGCTACAGCCTTGCTGACATTGCAACCGAGGTTATCTTGGGCAAATCCTTAAAGGAACAGGGCATTTTCGACCTTTATCCCCAAGAAAAGAACCGTTGGTACGTTAAGGTGCCTGTGTTTTCCTTCAATAAAATCCGTGGTCTTGACGCTTACCTTTCACCCGAAATGAAGTCGACAGGTGAAGCAATCGGTTACGACGACAAGCTAAACCGTGCGCTTTCAAAGGCTTTACAGGCAAGCGGTATGAAGGTGCAAAATTATGGTACAGTGTTTGTTACCATTGCCGATAAGGACAAGGACGAAGCATTACCCTTGGTACGTCGCTTCTACAACCTTGGCTTTAACATCGAAGCAACAAGCGGTACTGCAAAGTTCTTAAAGGAAAACGGCATTAACACCCGTGTGCTTAAGAAGATTAACGAAGACCCCGACGAAATTCGTGATGCTATCCGCCAAGGTCATATTGCTTACGTAATTAACACAAGCGACATTTCTTCACGTGGTCAGGAAAGTGACGGCCGTCAAATCCGTGCCTTTGCTACCGAAAGCAACGTGACAATTTTCACAGCGCTTGACACAGTACGTGTTCTTTTAGACGTTTTGGAAGAGACCACACTTACAATTTCTACTATTGATGCTTAAAAAAACACATTCTGTGTTTTTAATGAAGAATGAAAAATTAAAAATGAAGAATTTCGGTGTCGGCTTTGCCGACGGATATATATCCGTGCCTTAAGGCACACATTAATTATTCATTATTCACTATTCATTATTCATCATTCATTATTCATCATTCATTATCTATGAGGTAAATATTATGGTAAAACAGGGAATTTATAAAATTCTTTACAACTATGCACTTACCGACACGGTTTACAGTATGGTGCTCGAGGGGGATACCTCGGCACTTATTGCACCGGGTCAGTTTGTAAACATTAAGCTTGAAGGCAAGTTTTTGCGCCGTCCTATTTCGGTGTGCGACTATAACGATAAAACCATTACCTTAATTTACAAGGTTGTGGGTGAAGGCACTGCGCAAATGGCAAAAATGCAGGCGGGGGAAGAGCTTGACCTTCTCACAGGTCTTGGTAACGGCTTTAATCCCGAAGTACCATGCCAAAAGCCTTTGCTTATTGGTGGCGGTGTTGGCATTCCCCCTATGTACAACCTTTGTAAAGAGCTTTTGAAATTAGGCAAAACCCCAACCGTAATTCTTGGTTTTAACACCAAAAACGAAATTTTTTACGACAAGGCTTTTGAAATGCTTGGCGTTAAGGTTATTATTACCACCGTTGACGGCAGCGCAGGTGTTAAGGGCTTTGTTACCGACGCTATGGGTGACGATTACGACTATTTCTTTACCTGCGGACCAATGCCCATGTTTAAAGCAATTGAAAAGGTTGCAAAGACAAGCGGTCAATATAGCTTTGAAGAAAGAATGGGCTGTGGCTTTGGCGCTTGTATGGGTTGTAGCTGTAAAACCAAATACGGCAACAAGCGCATTTGTAAGGACGGCCCCGTGCTTTACAGGGAGGAAATTATATGGTAAACACAAAAGTTAATCTTTGCGGTATTACTTTAGATAATCCCGTAATCCCCGCAAGCGGTACCTTTGGCTTTGGGTACGAATTTGCCGACCTTTACGATATAAACCGCCTTGGCACCTTTTCTTTCAAGGGTACAACAAGGGATGCACGTTTTGGCAACCCCACACCCCGCATTGCCGAGGTGGAGGCTGGTATGATAAATTCGGTAGGGCTACAAAACCCCGGTGTTGAGGCTGTAATTGCTAACGAATTGCCCAAGCTTAAAGAGTGCTTTAACAAAAAGGTTATGGCAAACGTTAGCGGCTTTTCGGTGGACGATTACGTTTACACCTGTGAAAAATTAAACGGTGAGGACCAAATCGGTTGGTTTGAGGTTAACATCTCATGCCCTAACGTACACGGCGGTGGCTTGGCTTTCGGTACAAGCGCTCAGAATGCGGCGGCTGTTACCAAAGCAGTTAAAAAGGTTACCGACAAGCCGGTTATTATTAAGCTTTCCCCAAACGTTACCGACATTACCGAAATTGCCAAGGCTTGTGAAGCTGAAGGCGCTGACGGTATTAGCCTTATAAACACCCTTTTGGGTATGAAAATTGACCTTAAAACCAAAAGGGCAGTTGTGGCAAACAAAATGGGCGGTTTTTCAGGTCCTGCAATTAAGCCGGTAGCGGTTAGAATGGTTTATCAGGTTTATGAAGCAGTTAAAATTCCCATTGTTGGTATGGGCGGTATTCAGACCGCTGAAGACGTTATTGAATTTATGCTTGCGGGCGCTACCGCAATTCAGGTTGGCGCGGCAAACCTTGTTAACCCCTTTGCTTGCCGTGACATAATTAATATGTTGCCCAAAACAATGGAAAAATATGGAATTAAGGACTTAAATGATATTATAGGAGGCGCACACTAATGGGTAAGGACGTAATTATCGCTTGCGACTTTGCAAGCAAGGAACAGGTATTAAACTTTTTAGACAAATTTACAGGCAAAAAGCCTTTTGTTAAAATTGGTATGGAGCTTTTTTATGCCGAAGGCCCCGAAATTGTACGTGAAATTAAGGCACGCGGTCACAAAATCTTTTTGGATTTAAAGCTTCACGATATTCCCAACACAGTTAAAAAGTCAATGGCGGTTTTATCACGTTTGGACGTTGATATGACAAACCTTCACGCTGCAGGCACAGTTAATATGATGACTGCTGCACTTGAAGGCTTAACACGAGAAGACGGCACCCGCCCCATTTTAATTGCGGTTACACAGCTTACCTCGACCGACCAAGAAACAATGGAAAACGACCTTTTAATTAACAAGCCCATTGACGAGGTTGTTATGCACTATGCCGCAAACGCTGCAAAGGCAGGTCTTGACGGTGTTGTTTGCTCACCCTTGGAAGCAGGCAAGGTGCACGACCGTTGTGGCAAAAGCTTTGTTACCGTTACCCCCGGCGTACGCTTTGCAGACGGCGACGTTGGCGACCAAAAGCGTGTTATGACACCTGCTGCCGCTAAAGAAATTGGCAGTGACTATATTGTTGTTGGCCGTCCTATTACTGCTGCGGCTGACCCTGTTGCAGCTTATGAACGCTGCTGTGAAGAATTTATCGGATAAATTCTTGACAATGAAAAATGAAGAATGAAAAATGAAAAATTAATGTGTTTTCGGCAAGCCGAAAACAGATATAAATTTGTGCCGAAAACGGCACACCTAAATTATTCACTATTCATTATTCATTATTAACTATTAAAACTAAAGGAGAAGAAAAATGGAAGGTTATAAAAGAGAATTTATACAGTTTTTAGAAGGTGCTGGCGTTTTAAAGTTTGGTGATTTTACCGCTAAATCAGGCCGTAAAATTCCTTATTTTATAAACGCGGGCGACATTAAAACAGGCGACCAAATTTCAAAATTGGGCGAATTTTACGCAAAAGCATATTTTGAAAAGGTTGGCAACAAAAAAACCGTGCTTTATGGCCCCGCTTACAAGGGTATTCCGATTGCAGTATCGGTTGCTTGCGCATTGTCAAAAGAAGGTTTAGACGTTCCGTTTTTCTTTAACAGAAAAGAAGAAAAGGACCACGGCGAAGGCGGTGTGTTCGCAGGCTACAAGCCCCAAGGCGAAGACATTGTAATTGTTGAAGACGTTATTACCGCAGGTACCGCTATTCGTGAAAGTATGGAAATCTTGTCATCATTAAAGGAAAGCAAGGTTGCTGCAGTTTTCGTTATGGTTGACCGTAAGGAAAAGGGCAAAACCGAAAAATCTGCAATGGCTGAGGTTGGTGAAGAATTCGGCTTCCCCGTATATTCGGTTGTTGACGTTTATGATATTATTGAATATTTAGAAGAAGACGAAAAGAACGCTGAAAATGTTGAAAGAATTAAAAACTATCTTGCTATAAATGGTGCTAAAGCATAATTTCGGAAAGGAATTATAAGAATGAGAAGTTTAATTGATATTGCAGAGCTTTCAGTTGAGGAAATTGATGAATTGCTCGCTACCGCAAACGATATTATTGAAAATCCTCAAAAATATGCTCATAAATGTGCAGGTAAAAAGCTTGCAACCTTGTTTTTCGAGCCCTCAACCCGTACACGCTTAAGCTTTGAAGCTGCAATGTACGAGCTTGGCGGTAACGTGCTTGGCTTTTCGGAAGCAAAAAGCAGCTCGGCATCTAAGGGTGAAAGTGTTGCCGACACCGCAAAGGTGGTTTCCTGCTATGCTGATATTATTGCTATGCGCCACCCAAAAGAAGGTGCGCCTTTAGTTGCTTCTATGAATGCAAGCATACCTGTAATTAATGCAGGTGACGGCGGTCACAACCACCCCACACAAACCTTGGCTGACCTTCTTACTATTAAGCGTGAAATGGGCCGCCTTGACAACTTAACGGTTGGTTTTTGCGGTGACTTAAAGTTTGGCAGAACAGTTCATTCGCTTATAACTGCGCTTCGCCGTTATGAAAACATTAAATTTGTACTTATTTCACCTAACGAATTACGTTTACCTACCTACGTTAAGGAATCACTTAAAAAAGATAATTTTGAAATTGTTGAAACCACCGATTTAGAATCGGTTATGGGGGATCTTGACATTCTTTATATGACACGTGTTCAGGGCGAACGTTTCTTTAACGAGGAAGAATATTTGCGCCTTCGTGACAGCTACATTTTAACACCTGAAAAAATGCAGCTTGCTAAAGAAAAAATGGCTGTGCTTCATCCTCTACCCCGTGTAAACGAAATTAGCGTTGCTATTGATAAAGACCCCCGTGCTTGCTACTTTAAGCAGGTTTTAAACGGTAAATTTATGCGAATGGCATTAATTTTAATGCTTTTGGAGGTAGAATAATATGACAGTTGATACCATAAAAAACGGCATTGTTATTGACCATATTACCGCAGGTCTTGGTATGAAAATTTATGCCCTTTTAAAGCTTGACGAGCTTGACTGCTCGGTGGCATTTATTAAAAATGCACCCAGTAAGCTTATGGGTAAAAAGGACATTATTAAAATTGACGCCGATATTGAGGTTAATACCGATATTTTGGGTTATATCGACCCTGATATTACTGTAAACATTATTAAAGACGGCAATATTGTTGAAAAAAAGCGCATTGCTTTGCCTGAAAAGCTTGAAAACGTTATTGCTTGTAAAAATCCCCGTTGTATTACCACAACCGAACAGGAATTACCCCAAATTTTCAAGCTTACCGATAAGGAAAACCGTGTTTACCGTTGTATCTATTGTGAAAGCAAGGCGAAATAAAAGGGAGCTTTTAAAATGTTCCTTAAAAACAATTTTAAATTCAAAAAGTTCGAGCTTGATACGGTAGATGAAGTTGATGTTATCGACCACCCCGCCCACAACTGTTGGCTTAACCGTTTATCCGTGCTAATCGAACCATAGGCGGCGACGTTGTTGCCGCTTTGGCTGACGGCTTGGATTCAGGCAGACTTGCATTAAAAACCGTACCGTTATGTAAGGACTTCTTTGGTATCGATATATCTCCAAAAACAATAGAAAGAGCCACACACAACTTATTGCAATATCAAAATATTGAGTTAATATGTGCTGATTTTATGACTTGGGATTTTAATACCACTTTTGATGTTGTGTATTCTTCATTAACTTTTATGCACATACAAGAGAAGCAAAACTGTATCAATAAAATATATTCTTTGTTAAACCCAAAAGGGCGTTTGATTTTGGCTATTGATAAAAATCAAAACGAGTATATTGATTACGGGGACAGAAAAATCAAAATATACCCCGATAACCCTAATGAGATAAAGGAATATTTTATTAATTCCGGTCTATCGTTATTAGATTGCATAGAAACAGAATTTGCACATATTTTCATTGGTTTAAAAGTATAGAGAAAGCCGATAGACTCAAAAACGAATCTATCGGCTTTAAACACCCTTATGAAAACGCACCCAAAAGGGTGCGTTTTTTGTATTGTTATAGTATACCTCTCGGTTGAATTGGTTACACGCATAGGGACAGGCGTCCCCGACTGTCCGTTAAGCTATATGCAAATACTATATTTATTATAGTAATCAACAAATATTAACTTACATCTAAAAAACCTTTTAATACATATATAATGATGTTTTTTCGGACAGTCGAGGACGCCTGTCCCTACGCGATATATTAATTGAAATTATTATATCATTCCGAATTACGCATTACGAATTCCGAATTAGATAACCCCAAAATTTTTTTATTAATCTCTGCCGTAAAGGGTTGTTAAATCGGCAATAATTTTTGAAAGCCAGTCGTTAATACAATAAGAATCGATTCGCCAATTCCAGTTACCGCCCACAATCGACGGGGTGTTAATTCTGCCCTGACTGTCAAGCGCTAAAAGGTCGGGCATCATTAAAATGCAGGTATCAGCGCTAGAGCAAAGGGCCGAGCGCATCATAACCCAGTTAAAGCCGTCCTCACGTTTGCCGTTTAAGAATTTTTCAGCTCGTTTTACTTCTTCGGGGTTGGCGCTTTTTGTCCAGCCAATAATTGTGTCATTATCGTGTGTGCCGGTATAAACCACGCTGTTTTTGGGGTGGTTATACGGCAAATAATCGTTATTCTTATCACCGTCAAAGGCAAACTGCAAAACCTTCATACCGGGAAAACCTGTGGCTTTAAGCAACTTTTTAACCTGTGGGGTTAAATAGCCCAAATCTTCGGCAATAATGGGTAAATCTTCGCAAATATCCTTTTTAAATTGACGGAAAAGCGCCATATCGGGACCTTTAACCCATTTGCCGTTTTTAGCAGTTGTGTCGGTCGCCGGTATTGAAAAATAGGATTCTAACCCACGGAAGTGGTCAATGCGTACCACGTCATAAAGCTTCAGGGCGTGCTTCATAC
>JAZKZS010000019.1:0-4650 GCA_045612765.1 Acutalibacteraceae bacterium | reverse complement strand
TATTGTCGTTGTTTAATTTTCAAGGTCCGTTTGTTGCGCTCTCGTTAGCGCGCTAGAGTATAATACCACAACCATACCCTTTTGTCAACACTTTTTTTAAACTTTTTTTAAAAATTTTTTTGACCACAATATCTTGGGTTTGATGCCTTCAAAAAACACTATTTTGCGTAATTTATTTGACGATTAATGTTTCTTTTAATAATTATCACCGATTGTTTGTCGCATCTTTAAAAGTATTTTCTTTTCGCTTCGTGATATTTGCACCTGCGACATATTTAGCAATTTTGCCGTTTTACTTTGGGTAAACAAATCAAAATAGCGGTATTTTATTATTAGCCGTTCGGTTTTAGTCAGTTTTTGGGTTGCCATTTCAATTAATATTTTATTATTTATTTCATCCTGATGGTCTACCGTGGGCAAATCTATTTCACTTATACCGTCGTCATTTTCGACAGTTAATGACACCGTCGCCTGCGAAGCGCACAGCGCTTCACTTACGTCTAATGCATTAACACCAAGATGATTTGCGATTTCGCTAACCGTAGGCTCGCGATTTAATTGTTGTCTTAAAAGCTCGTTTGCCTTAACTATTTTATAATTAAGCTCTTTTATACTTCGTGAAACCTTAACCGCACCGCCGTCACGAAAAAGCCTTCGCACCTCGCCCATTATAACCGGCACGGCATAGGTCGAGAAAGCAAAGCCACGGTCAAGATCGTAAGCATCGACCGCTTTTACAAGTCCCATACATCCTGCTTGGTACAAATCGTCGTATTCAATTCCCCGCCCCGCAAAGCGACGGCATATTGAATGAACAAGTCCCAAATTTTCTTTTATAAATTCTTCACGGTTTAATTTTAACTCAACCATTTACGTTAAAGCGCTGACTGATTTTTTTGGTTAAGTAAACCGTTGTGCCCTTGCCTACCGCCGACCTAACCTTGATTGTATCCATAAAGCTTTGCATAACCGCAAAGCCAAGCCCTGCGCGTTCGCCACCAACCGTTGTAAAAAGCGGTTCCATAGCCTTACTAATATTTTCAATACCACAACCCTTATCGCGAATTTTAATTTTCAATGTATTGTCGTCGTGAATTTCGGCACTTATGTAAATATTGCCTAGTTTTTCCTTATAAGCATGTACAATGCAGTTTGTTACAGCTTCGCTTACTGCGGTTTTAATATCACTAATTTCTTCAATGGTGGGGTCAAGCTGTAATACAAATGCGGCAACCGTTGCCCTTACAAAGCTTTCGTTAAAGGAACGTGACTGAAGTGTCATTGTGAATTTGTTTTTTATCATTTTTCTACCTGCTTTCTAATTTTGCTAGTTTTTCAATTCCCGACAAACGAAACACCTTATATATATTAGGTGGTGTTTCGGTAATGTGTAAATCAGCCCCTGTTTTTTGAAGCAAACGGTAACGCCCCATTACAAGCCCAATACCTGAGCTGTCCATAAAGGTAATACCCCTAAAATCTAAAATCACAAGGCTAGGCATATTAAGTTCAATCGCGGCGTCAATGGTTTCACGCATTTCCTTTGCGGTGTGGTGGTCAAGCTCGCCCGACAAATAAGCCGTCAAAACCTCGCCGACTACGTTAATTTCAACCGACATTTTATCAACTCCCAAATTAAAAATAGGACAAGTCCTTATAATAGTATAAAGACTTGTCCATGAAAATTTTGTCATATTTAGTTTTTAAAATAATTTTTTATTTTGTCACGAATTGAGGATGCTAAATATAGCGAGCCGAAAACAAAAATTACATCCTCGTTTTTTAGCATTTCAATAGCTTTGTCATAGCTTTCAGCAGTTACACATTTAATGTATTTGTTTGCGGCTTTTGAAAGCTCGTCGGCTGTGAGTGTGCGAGGCATATTTTCAACCGTTACTGCAACCGCCTTATATATATAAGGTAAGCAGTCAGATAAAACGGCTTCGTAATCCTTATCCTTCATCATACCAATTATGGCAGTTGCCTTGCCGTTATATTGCTTTAAAAAGTTAGCCAAAGCCGCCGCACCGTCGGGGTTATGCGCACCGTCAAGTATAACAAGCGGTTTTTTTGAAATTACTTCAAGTCGGGCGGGAAAATAAGTATTAGCTAACGCAAATTTTAAGGCTTGTTCACTTATTTTAATTCCACAATTTTTAACCGTTTCAATAACTATAAGAGAATTTTCAATTTGGTATTCACCTATAAGCGAGGTTTCGTATTCCACACCTTTATATATATAGTTGTTGCCCGTAATATCGCTTTTTAAAACTTTAAGCAAATTTTTGGCGGGAATAATTGGATTATAACCGCCCAAAACCGACATTGCCTTATCGGTTTGGTTAAAGCTTGTAATAACCGGTGCATTTTTAATTATACCGCATTTTTCGGCGGTGATTTTTTCAATTGTATCACCCAAAATTGCGGTATGGTCAAGCCCGATTTTTGTAATAACGCTTGCAATTACGTTGGTTAAGCTGTTAGTAGCGTCCAACCTTCCGCCAAGCCCCGTTTCAATAATTGCAATATCGCACTTTTTATCACTAAAATATAAAAATGCGGTAGCGGTTATAAATTCAAATTCGTTAAGCTTTATTTGGGTTTCCTTTACCTTTTGGGCATAAAAAGCCAAATCGCTTTCGCTTATAAATTCGCCATTTATTTGAATTCGTTCACGAAAATCAATTATAAATGGTGAAATAAAAAGCGCCGTTTTATAGCCTGCCACCTCAAAGGTTTTTGCAAGCATACTTGAAACCGAGCCCTTGCCGTTGGTACCTGCAATATGAATTGCCTTAAAATTGTTTTGCGGATTATGAAGTTTTTCTAAAACCAATTTTATGCGGCCAAGCGTGGGCGGTAAGGAAAATTTACCCAAGGAATGAATGTAATTTAATGTTTCCAAATAATTCATATAACACCAAAACTTTACAAGTATTATATTTTAATAAATACATATTATATTAAAGGAACGAAAAACGCAACGAAACAGCGCATAAAGAAAAACACAGTGTGCTGATGATGTTTTTTGTTTCCATAAAAGGACTGCCCATTAGGACAGTCCTTTAACTTTAGATTTGTGATTCAATGTCCTTAATAGAGGCATTAATCATTTCAATTTTATCAAGCGCCTTTGCAAGACCTGCTTTTTGTTGTTCAACCAAAGCGGCGGGCGCTTTTGCCATAAAGCCGGGGTTGTTAAGCTTCTTTTCAAAGAATTCCCTATCTTCTTCAGCTTTCTTAAGGTCTTTCTTAAGACGTTCAATTTCAGCCGAGAAATCAACAAGCTCCTTCATGGGCATATAAACGGTAGCGGCATCGGTAATAACACGAACTGCACCTTCAGCGTCGAAGTTGTCGCCAACCTCAACCTCACTTGCATATGCCAAACGGCAAATGTAAGCGGTACCGCTTTCGAAAACTTGCCTATCAGCAGAAACAATGCAAACCTTTGCTTTTTTGCTTGGGGGAACGTTCATTTCGGCACGGCGGTTACGAACTGCCTTAATAACAGCCATAATTTTTTCGAAGTCAACTTCTTCTGCATTAAATGCAAGGTCAGCGCTATACTTTGGCCATTCACTAATCATAAGTGCATCGCCGCTGTGTGGCATTGATTGCCAAATTTCTTCAGTAATAAAAGGTATAAAGGGATGTAAAAGCTTTAAGGTATTTGTAAATACATAAACCAATACGCTACGAGCAGTGTTCTTTGCGGCTTCGTCTTCACCGTTAAGACGTGCCTTGCAAATTTCGATATACCAGTCGCAGAAAACGTCCCAAATAAAGTCGTAAAGCTTTTGAATAGCAAGTCCAAGCTCGAACTTATCAAGATTTTCGGTTACTTCAGCTACAATAGTATTGTACTGTGACAAAATCCACTTATCTTCAAGTGCTAAAGCATTTAAATCAAGAGGCATTTCTTGGTCGTTTTCAAGATTCATTAAAATAAATCTTGCGGCGTTCCAAATCTTGTTAGCAAAGTTACGGCTTGCTTCAACACGTTCAGGGATATAACGCATATCGTTACCTGGGCTGTTACCTGTTGCAAGTGAGAATCTTAAAGCGTCGGCGCCGTAGGTGTCGATAACTTCAAGCGGGTCAACACCGTTGCCGAGAGATTTTGACATCTTTCTGCCCTGTGAGTCACGAACAAGACCGTGAATAAGAACGGTGTCAAAAGGTACTTTACCTGTATATTCAAGTGCAGAGAAAATCATTCGGGATACCCAGAAACCGATAATATCGTATCCTGTAACAAGTGTATTTGTGGGATAATAGTGCTTAAGGTCAGCTGTTTCTTCGGGCCAACCAAGTGTTGAGAAGGGCCAAAGAGCTGATGAGAACCAGGTATCAAGAGTATCATCATCCTGATTAAGATGTGTGCCGCCGCACTTGGGGCAAACAGTGGCTTCACGCTTTGAAACGATAGTTTCACCGCAATCTTGACAGTACCAAGCAGGGATTCTGTGTCCCCACCAAAGCTGACGTGAAATACACCAGTCGCGAGTACCGTTCATCCAGTTAAGATAGTTCTTTGTAAATCTTTCAGGAACAAATTTAATTTCGCCCTTTTCAACTGCTTCAATAGCAGGCTTTGCAAGGGGCACCATTCTAACAAACCACTGTTTTGAAACCATTGGTTCAATA
>JAZKZS010000018.1:0-31146 GCA_045612765.1 Acutalibacteraceae bacterium | reverse complement strand
ATGCCTTCCCCTTGAGGGGAAGGGGGACCACGGCAGTGGTGGATGAGGTGGAAAACCGTTTAATTATTGCAAATTACACCTCATCAGTCACTTTGTGACAGCTTCCCCTCAAGGGGAAGCCTTACCCGACAAACTATAATTTAAACATTATTCCTTCAAATAACTATTTAAATAATTTAATGTTTTCTTTTTATCTGCCGACCAAAGCGGTGCGATAAGGTCTTTTTTAGCGCCGTCACCTGTAATTCGATGAACAATAATATGTGACGGCAAAACTGAAATACACTTTTTTAAAATTTCAGCATATTCTTCGAGTTCTAACGGTTTAACATTCCCCTTTTCATATTCTTCGGCTAAGCGTGTGTTTTTCAATATATGTAAAAGATGAAATTTAACCCCGTCGGTACCGCAATTTACTGCATATTCAGTCGTTAAAATTGGGTTATCGTTGGGTAAACCGATAATGATATGTGTTATAACCTCAATACCTGCATTTTTAAGGCGTAAAACAGCGTTTTTATATACGTCAGCTTTATAACCGCGGTTTATATATTCGGCAACATTGTCATTAGACGTTTGAAGCCCCAATTCAACCGTTACAGGTTTAATTTTGTTTAAATCTTTAAGCAATTCTATTGTTTCATCATTTAAACAGTCGGGTCTAGTGCCAATATTTAAACCAACAATAAAATCAGGCTTAATTGCCTCATAAAACAGCTTTTTTAAACGGTCTATCGGTGCGTAGGTGTTGGTAAAGGACTGAAAATATGCAATATATTTACCGTTTTTAATTTTTGCCTCTACCCTGCTTTTAGCACGCTCTAGCTGTTCGGTAATATTACTACCGCCTTCGGCAAATTCGCCGCCGCCAAGGGCTGAACAAAAAATACATCCGCCCGTACCAACACTACCGTCACGGTTTGGACAAGTAAACCCACCGTCAAGTGACAGCTTATAAACCTTACAACCGTATTTTTCTTTATAATAGTCATTAGCTGTTTTATACACAATATCACCTCACGTAAATTAATTATATAATATCAAAAGCTAAAAAACAATTCAAACTTGAAAAATATATACTAAAACGATATAATGATAATGAAATCAAACCTAAGGTTGTGTTAATATGAAGAAAAGTCATTTAATAGCATTATTAGCCGTTGTTGCAGGTGTTGTAGTTATATTTTCAGCAATTCTTGCACCCTTTGCAATGTTTTTTGGCTCTATGCTAATTTATGAATTTAACGGTAACAACGCTAAAATTGAAATTGACAGCTACCGTTTATGTCAGGACACAGACGGAAACGATATAATTATTATAAAATATTTGTTAATAAACGAAGGCGACGATCCCACCTGCCTTATTAACGAAGGTGATTTTTACGTTTATCAAAACGGTATTAGTTTAAGCGAATTTTATGATGATGAAGAAGATAACAAGCTTCCAAAAGAGGTTGATTATGATTCTGAAGACCAATACAGAGACGTAAAAGGCGGCGTAAAATATTATGCCGAAATTGCATACGAATTAGAAAGCCCCACCGCCGACGTGCAGGTCGAAATTAACGATTACGGATTTGTTGATAAGAAAAAGGAAAAAGTGTTTAAAATACAATAAAGCAACCTTTTATAGCCTTTATTATGTAAAGTTAAATCAATATAGAACATACTGATTTGCAAATATATTTATATTAAATCAGTGGTGTGGTATAATGAAATAAAGTGAGGTGGGATTTATGAAAGAAATCAAAATATCAATCCCTGAATATGATAATGGCGTTGAATGTGTATGGGAAGAAAATTTTAAGATTAAAACTTCTGCCCCATTTGACACATTGACTATCGAAGCAAATCGAGAGGGTTTAATTTCTTTAGCACGGCATCTTTTGCATTTGGCACAAGATGATGTTCCGAATGGTAGCCACTTCCACTTAGATGAGTATAATTCATTGGAAGACGGCTCTTTAGAATTGATAATCTCTAAGAACGAGGGATTATAATATGACTAAGTCAGAGTTTGTGAATTTATTAAACAGCAATAATATTTCTCTCACTCTTGTTCATTTCGAAAACTCTATTGCTGATGGATACTATGTACTTAAAAACTATTATCGTTGGGAAGTCTTTTATCGTGAGCGTGGTAAAGATTATGATTGCGTAGGTTTTCCTTCTGAAAGTGATGCATTACTCCATCTTGCAGACAAGTTAATTCGTAATTGAGGTAGAGTTAAATGAACGAATTCCCCAAACGAAAACATATTCGCATAGAAAATTACGATTATTCCACACCGAGAGCGTATTTCATTACAGTTTGTGTTAATAGCAGAAAACCGATTCTTTGGAATGTAGGGGCGGCAACCTGCCGCCCGAATCTATCAAAAATTGGTTCTGTTGTGGAAGCGGCAATTCTACAAATCCCGGCGCATTATCCTGTCGTTTCCGTAGATAAATATTGTGTTATGCCTGACCATATCCATATGATTCTGTCCACCAATACCGACGAGGACGGGCGGCAGATTGCCGCCCCTACGGTTTCGACGGTGGTCGGACATATGAAACGGTGGGTTTCTATGCAAATTGGTCACTCTATTTGGCAAAAATCATTTATTGACCGAGTGATACGAAACGACAAGGGATATCGTGCCGTGTGGGAATATATCGAAAACAATCCCGTAAAGCCGGACACAGCATACGATATGCCGGATTTTGATAATATGTAAAACATTGATGTAAACGTAGGGGCGGCTATCAGCCGCCCGTTTTCGTTCTTGATGGTTCTGCGGGCGGCAGATTGCCGCCCCTACATTAAGGTGCATAACCAATAGATAATTCCGTAAACAACTGATGCTACTGTGCCGTATAAAATTACAGGCCCTGCTATTGTGAACATTTTAGCGCCGACGCCCAGAACAAACCCCTCGCTTTTAAATTCAACGGCCGGTGAAACAACCGCATTTGAAAAGCCAGTAATTGGCACTAACGTTCCCGCACCTGCATATTTTGCAATTTTTTCAAATATACCAAGTCCTGTTAAAACTGCCGCAATAGTAATTAGCGACACAGGCACAAGCAATTTTACAGATTCAGGGTTAATTTTGCAGTATTCAGTATAAATAAATGACAAGGTTTCACCAAGTGCGCAAATAAAACCGCCAACTAAAAATGCCAAAATGCAATTTTTAAGCTTTGGTGACGGTGGCGACGCCTTTTTAGTCATTTTATCGTAAGTATTTTTGTTAATTTCCATAATAAAACACCTCTTTAGTGCTATTTTAAACATTAAAGAGGTGTTTATTCATTTTACATTGGATATTCAAGGCGCTTATTGTTCACAAGCTCATCCTTGTATTTTTTAATATAAAATTTTGCCATATTTAAGTTTTGTTCGGAATAGTTACCGCATTCCTCAGGTTTGGCACCGGGAATTTCACCCTTGAAATTTATAATAAAATCACACAAATTAAGGACTTTGTCATAAATATCACTCGAAGTCAAATCACCGAACATAACAAGGTAACAACCTGTTCTGCAACCCATTGGACCAAAGTATACAACTTCATTCTTAAAATCGCTATTGCGAAGATAAGTAGCAGCAAGATGTTCGATAGTATGAAGAGCGGGCATATCAATAACAGGCTCACGGTTTGGTGCTGTAATTCTTAAATCAAAGGTTGTAACAGTTACACCGTTACAAGTATCCTTTCTGGATACGTAAATACCTGCAAATAAGTCTAAATGGTTAATTGTAAAGCTTGTAATTTTTTCCATATTACACCTTACATTTCAACAATTTCAATGCTTTCAATTGTTACGTCAAACATAGGCTTGTCATTCATACCAACCTTGCAGTTTGCAATTTTGTCAACAACGTCCATACCTTCAAAAACCTGACCGAAAACAGTGTGACGGAAGTCAAGCCAAGGTGTACCACCCATTTCAGCATAAGCCTTTGCACATTCGGGTGGGAAAGCGTCGGGCAAATCTTCCATTTGTTCTAACATATTTTGAGGGCAAGTATCAGCCTGAACAATAAAGAACTGACTGCCGTTAGTGTTAGGTCCTGCATTTGCCATTGACAATGCACCGCGAAGATTATGAAGCTCGGGTGTGAATTCGTCTTGGAATTTTGTACCCCAAATAGATTCACCGCCAATGCCTGTACCCATTGGGTCGCCGCCTTGAATCATAAAATCTTTAATTACACGGTGGAAAATAAGACCGTTGTAATAACCGTTTTTAGCGTGGGTTGTAAAGTTTTCAAAGGTTTTGGGTGTTTCGTTTTTGAAAAGTTTAATCTTAATGTCACCCATTGTGGTGTGCATAATTGCAACGGTATCGCCCGAAACGGGTTTTTCTAACTGAAAATAAGCCATAAAAGCCCTCCTAAAATGAAATTTATACTTGTATTTTACCACTATATATTGTATAATACAAGTAAATTATGGATAATTTTTAAAAAATAAGGGGAATATCTTATGAAATGTCCGTTTTGTAATTACGAAGAAAGCAAGGTAATCGACTCACGCCCTACCGACGAAGGTCAAAGAATTCGCCGCAGACGTGAATGTTTACAATGCACAAAGCGCTTCACCACTTACGAAATTATTGAAAGCTTGCCTATTATTGTTATTAAAAAGGACAAGTCACGTGAATCCTTCAACCGTGACAAGCTTATGACAGGTCTTTTACGTGCTTGTGAAAAGCGTCCCGTATCAATTGACCAGCTTGACAATATGATTGATGAAATTGAAATTATTATCCAAAATTCGCTTGACCGTGAAGTTAGCAGTGAAAAAATTGGCGAACTTGTTATGGACAAGCTTAAGGGCATTGACGAGGTTGCTTACGTTCGTTTCGCGTCGGTTTACCGTCAATTTAAAGATATTAACACCTTTATGAACGAGCTTAACAAGCTTTTAGGAAAAGATTAATAATCGCAAAGGGTATTTTATAAAGTACCCTTTGTTTTTGAGTTTATAGGAGTTTTTGTATGACAGATTATAACGCACTTGCCGAGCTTTTGTTGCCTAATATCGACAAAACACCCGAGTACTTCGAAAACCTTTACCCTGCTCGTAATTTACCCGAAGGTGCAAGGGTTGTTCGTGTTGCTCCAAGCCCCACAGGCTATTTACATTTGGGCACACTTTTTGCAGGTTTAGTAAACCGCATTACCGCAACCTCATCGGGCGGTGTGTTCTTTACCCGTATTGAAGACACCGACAAAAAACGTGAAATTGAAGGCGGTATTGAAAATATTATTGACGGCTTTGCACGTTTTGGCATTACCGTTGACGAAGGCTTTTATGCCGGTTGCCAACAAAAAGGTGAATATGGCCCCTATCAGCAAAGCCAACGTGCTGAAATTTACCAAACCTATGCAAAGTCTTTAATTCAACAAGGTTATGCTTACCCCTGTTTTTGCACCGCTGAAGAATTAGAAGCTGTGCGCGAACAACAAGAAGCACAAAAAATCCGTACAGGCTACCACGGTGAATGGGCAAAGCATCGTGATATTACTTTTGAAGAAGCAAAAGCCTTAATTGATGAAGGTAAGCCCTTTGTTATTCGTTTAAAATCACCCGGTAGTGAAGAAAACAAGGTTATTTTTGAAGACGGCATTAAGGGCAAAATTGAAATGCCAGAAAATGATGAGGACTTTGTTCTTTTAAAGTCTGATGGTATACCCACCTACCACTTTGCACACGCTGTAGACGACCATTTAATGCACACCACACACGTTATGCGTGGCGATGAATGGATTTCTTCAGTACCTAAGCACATTCAGCTTTTCAAGCTTTTAGGCTTTAAGGTGCCAAAATTTGCACACATTTCCCCTATTATGAAGTTGGACAACGGCGCAAAGCGTAAAATTTCAAAGCGTAAGGACCCCGAAGCTGCCGTTCACTTCTTTGCAGAACAAGGCTTCCCAAGTGAAAACGTTATTGAATATTTAATGACAATTGCCGCTTCCGACTTTGAAGACTGGCGCCGTGCTAACCCCACCGCATCTTATAAAGACTTTAAGTTTAATTTAAAGAAAATGAGCGTATCGGGCGCTTTATTTGACGAAGTTAAGCTTTTGGACGTTTCTAAAAACCGCATTTGCCTTTTATCCAGCGAACAGGTTTATGATTACGTTACCGCTTGGGCTGAGGAATTTGATAAAGATTTCTATGAAATTTTAACCAAAAACCCCGAATATACAAAGGCAGTTTTTGCAATTGACCGTGACGTACCTAAACCCCGTAAGGACATTGCAAAATGGAACGAAGTTAAAGACTATTTCTCATATATGTTTAATGAGCTTTACGTTCCCTGCTTTGAATTGCCTGAAAATATCGCAAAAGAAGATGCTATCGCATTCCTTAACGAATATAAAGCAGTATATAATGCGGCTGACGACAAGCAAGAATGGTTTAATAAAATTAAGGCAATTGCCCCTAAACTTGGTTTTGCGGCTGAAACTAAAGAATATAAGCAAAATCCTGACGCTTATAAAGGAAGCGCGGGTGATTTATCTACCGTGTTACGCCTTGCAATTACAGGTCGCCGCAACACCCCTGATCTTTGCAGTATTATGCAGGTTTTAGGTCAGGATGAGGTTATTAACAGAATTGACACCATTTTAAGAGGTTAAATTATGGAAGAAAATATTTTAAACACAGCGGAAGTTAAACCTTCCAACTTTATACACGATTTTATTGATGAGGATTTAGCCGAAGGCGTTTACGAAAAGGTGCAAACCCGTTTCCCACCCGAGCCTAACGGTTATCTTCACATCGGTCACGCAAAGGCTATTTGCATTGACTTTGCAACCGCTGAAAAATACGGCGGTAAGTGCAATTTGCGCCTTGACGACACCAACCCCACCAAAGAAGACGTTGAATACGTTGACGCTATTAAGGAAGATATTAAATGGCTTGGCTTTGAATGGGATAACGTTTACTTTGCAAGTGACTATTTTGATTACATTTACGAATGTGCGTTAAAGCTTATTGATAAAGGTCTTGCATATATTGATGAATCTACCCCTGACCAAATTCGTGAAATGCGTGGCACATTAACCGAAGCAGGTGTTAATTCACCCTACCGTGACCGCCCCATTGAAGAAACTAAGGATTTATTCGCAAGAATGACCGCAGGCGAATTTGAAAACGGCGCAATGGTGCTTCGTGCAAAAATTGATATGGCTTCATCTAATATCAATATGCGTGACCCTATTATTTACCGCATTATGAAGGCTACCCACCACCGCACAGGCGATAAGTGGTGCGTATACCCAATGTACGACTTTGCACATCCGTTAAGTGACGCTAAGGAAGGTGTTACCCACTCACTTTGCTCACTTGAATTTGAAAACCACAGACCGCTTTATAACTGGTTTTTACAGGTTTTAGATATTCCCACCCCACCACGTCAAATTGAATTTGCACGTATGAACGTTAACTACACATTAACAAGTAAGCGTAAGTGCTTAAAGCTTGTTAATGACGGTCTTGTTAGCGGTTGGGACGATCCTAGAATGGCTACCATTTGTGGTATGCGCCGTCGTGGTTATCCTGCTGAAGCAGTTCGCACCTTTGTTGATAAAATCGGTGTTTCAAAGGCTTACAGTGTTATTGACTATGCACTTTTAGAATCTTGCGTTCGTGATTATCTTAACGAAAACGCTAACAGAGCAATGGCAGTTCTTCGCCCACTTAAAATTGTTATTGATAACTTCCCCGAAGATAAAATTGACACTATCGAGGTTGATATTAACCCCAACAACCCCGAGCTTGGCAAAACCACTGTTGAGTTTTCAAAAGAGCTTTACATCGAAGCTGACGACTTTATGTTAGACCCGCCCGGTAAATATTTCCGTCTTTGCCCCCAAAAAGAAGTTCGTTTAAAGAGCGCATACTACATTAAGTACGCTTCACACGAAACTGACGAAAACGGCAATATTACTCTTGTTCACTGCACCTATGACCCTGAATCCTTCGGTGGTGAAACCCCCGACGGCAGAAAGGTTAAGGGTACATTGCATTGGGTTAGCGCACATTCAGCTGTTGACTGCGAGGTACGTTTATATGAACGCCTTTTCAACGTTCCGAACCCCAGTGATGAAGAAGGCGTATCCTCTTTTGCGGACAACCTCAACCCCGAATCATTAACAGTATTAAAGGGCTGTAAAATTGACAAGAATGCAACCAACGTTAAAACCGGCGATACCTTCCAGTTTATGCGTCAGGGTTATTTCTGTGTTGATAGCGATTCTACCGCTGATAATATTGTTTTCAACCGTACCGTTGCCCTTAAGGATTCTTTTGTTAAGAAGGCATAATTTATGACAGTACAAAACATTTTTGACTTTCTAAATAATAAATTCCCTATTGATACTGCCTGTGGTTTTGATAACGTTGGCACCTTGGTTGGCGACCGCAACAAAACCGTTACAAAGACTGTTGTTGCGCTTGACTGCACAATGCCTGTTATAAACCAAGCGGTTGAAAATGGGTGCGAGCTTATTATTACCCACCACCCTGTTATTTTTAACGGTATTAAGTCGGTGCTTGATGATACCTTGGTTTTTGAAATTATTAAAAACGGTTTATCGGTTATATCAATGCACACAAACCTTGACCAAGGTGATGGCGGCGTAAACGATGCTTTATGTAACGTAATTGGCTTAAAAAACATTGAAGCCGTTGAAGCTGCCGATAAATTTTTGCTTAAAAAGGGTGAAATTTCTCCCCTTTCGGCTGATGATTTTGCAAAGCATTTAAAGGCTAAACTTAATTACCCAGTTAAATTTGTTGGCGAGAACACAATTAAAAACGTTCTTGTTTGCAGTGGCTCGGGCGCGCAATACCATACACTTTGTAAATCAAACGGTTGCGATGCCTTGGTTACAGGCGACGTCAGACATAACAACTTTTTAGATGCCGCCCTTAGCGGTATTGCACTTTTTGACTGCGGTCACTTTAATACCGAAGTTGTTGTTATTAAACCACTTTGCGAATTACTTTCAAACGAATTTAAAAATATTCAGTTCATCCCTAATACTGATTCTCAAATAAAAACCGCTTAAATGCGGTTTTTATTTTTTTGTGGGTATAATATTTTTGGTGATAAAATGATAACAGTAATTTTAAGAACGGCAATAATATTTATATTTGTAACCCTTGCAATAAGAATTATGGGCAAACGCCAAATTGGTGATATGCAACCAAACGAGCTTGTAATTACTATTTTACTTTCAGAAATTGCGGCAATACCTTTACAAGATACCACTCAACCACTTTTAAACGGCATTATTGCAATTTTAGTGCTTGTAGTTTTAGAGGTTTTAATATCAATATTAGCGTTAAAAAGCAACTGGGTAAGAAAAATTATGAATGGACAGTCGGTTGTAATAATTAAAAACGGTGTTGTTGACCAAATGGCAATGAAAAAGGTAAGAATGACCGTGCTTGATTTAATTGAGCAATTAAGAATTCAAAACGTGTTTGACATTTCAACCGTTGCCTTTGCCGTTTTAGAAGTAAACGGTGAATTAAGCGTATTATTAAAAAGCAAACACCAACCTGCAACCGTTAAGGATTTAGATAAAAAGAAAAACGATGCTGCACTTCTTCCGTTGCCCGTAATCACCGACGGTAAGCTAATACAAGAAAGTATACAGGCGCTTGAAATAACAGCCGACGAGGTTGAAAAAATTCTAAAAAACAACAACACAAAAATGCACCAAGTATTTTTATTAACCCTTGACCGCAAACAAAATATGACATTAATAAAAATGAGGTAAATTATGAAACGAATTATACCCGCATTAATAATTTTAGTTATTGTAATAGCAAGTTATTTTGGAAGTTACGTATATATTAATAATGTATGCGATACCGTAAATGAAGGTATTGAAGCCTGTATAAAAGAATATGAAGAGCACGGCACGGCTAAAGCCGATGCAAAATGGCTTAAAAATTATTGGGACGAAAAAGAAAAAATACTTTCTTTTTTTGTTAATCACGCCATGATAGATGAGGTAGAAATGGCTATTTCAAACCTTAAATTACATTCGTCTTTTAAGGAAAATTATATGTTTTACGACGCATGTGATACTACCAAAACTCTACTACATCAAATAATTGAAGATACAAAAATTAGCGCACATTCGGTTTTTTAGCATATTTATGCATAATATTCATTATTTTTTGCATAAAATATGAATTTTTGCAAAAAAAGTTTACAAAAACAAAATATTTATGCAAAAAAGTGTTGACACATGTAAATTCTGGTGATATACTTGCAACATACTAAAAAACACAAGTTGCTTTGCAACAAATTTAAAGGAGATTTTTAAAATGAAAAAAATTATTGCTATTGCCCTTATGGCAATCATGCTCATCGGCTGCTTTGCAGGATGTAGCTCATCAAAAAAATTGTTGGTTGCTACCAACGCTGAATTCGCACCCTTTGAAAGTCTTAATGAAGACGGCGAAATCGTAGGCTTCGACGTTGACCTTATTAAAGCTATCGCTGAAAAAATGGGTTATGAAGTTCAGTTCGAAAATATGGAATTTGACGGTGTTGTTGCTGCTGTTGCTAATGGTACTACCGACCTTGCAATTTCAGGTCTTACAATTACTGCAGGCCGTGCTAAAACAGTAAACTTCTCAAACGCTTACTACAGTGGTGCTGCTCAAATCCTTATCGTTGGTAAAGATGATACATACTACACCGGCACCGACAAGGCTGCTCTTGATGCACAACTCAAGGGTCAAAACATTGGCGTTTGCTCTGGTTACACCGGCGAATTCTATGCTAAAGGCGACGAAGATTGGGGCTTTACAGCTATTGAAGGCGCTAACGTAAAGATTTACGAAAACATTTCACTTGCAATTGCTGACCTTAAGGAAGGCAACATCAACGCAATCATTATGGACGATTCAGTTGCTAAAGAAGCTGTTGCTGCTAATGCTAGCGTTGCTAAGGTAATTGATATTGCTCTTACCGTTGAAGAATATGGTATTGCAATCGACAAGACCAATCCCGAACTTAAAGAAAAAGTAGACGCTGCCCTTGCTGAACTTGTTGAAGATGGCACCGTTGCTAAGCTTCTTGAAAAATACGAATTAAACTAATTTATAAAACTGACAAAGCACCGTCGGTAAAAGGCGGTGCTTTGTTTTTCTGATTTTATTAAAGGTTGTGTTAAAACTTGTTTGATAATTTTTTTGAAATTTTTTACGAAATTTTCATTGAGAAAAAAGCATATACCCTTATGCTAGATGGCTTATGGTATACCCTTATTATTTCAGTTTTTGCTGTATTATTAGGTATATTGCTTGGTGCTTTGTTAGCGGTATGCAAGGTTATTCCACAAAAGAATATTATCGCTAAATTCTTTAACGCCTTAGCTAACCTTTATATTACTGTATTTCGTGGTACACCGGTAATGGTTCAGTTATTACTTTTCTATTACGGTATTTTCTCACGCGCTATGCGCGGATACGAATATAAAGCTTTAATAATTGCAATTTTAGTTTTCGGTCTTAACAGTGCAGCTTACGTTGCTGAAATTATCCGTTCAGGTATTTTGTCTATTGATAAAGGCCAAATGGAAGCCGGCCGTTCACTTGGTTTTACATATTCACAAACCATGATGAAGATTATTCTTCCCCAAGCTATTAAAAACATTTTACCGGCACTTGGTAACGAATTTATCGTAATGGTTAAGGAAACATCGGTTGCAGGCTTTATTACCGTATTTGACGTTACCCGTGCCGCACGTTCTATCGTTGCACAGTATTACAACCCCTTTGTCCCCTACTTTACATTAGCGCTTGTTTACTTGGTTGTAGTAATGATATTTACGTTTATTTTAAATATATTTGAAAAGAGGTTGAGAAAGAGTGACCACTAATGATGTTTTAATTAAGGTTGAAGGTCTTGAAAAGTCCTTTGGTAAAAATGCTGTTTTAAAGGGTATTTCTACCGAAATTAAACGTGGTGAAGTGGTTTGCATTATCGGTGCTTCGGGTAGCGGTAAATCAACCTTCCTTCGTTGTCTTAACCTTTTGGAAGAACCTACAGGCGGTAACATTTACTTTAACGACGTTAATATTACCGACCCCAAAACCGACATTAATCTTCACCGTCAAAAAATGGGTATGGTTTTCCAACAGTTTAACCTTTTCCCCCATATGACTGTTCTTAAAAATATGACAATTGCACCCATTAAGGTTTTAGGCGTTTCCAAAGAAGAAGCTGAAGACCGCGCAATGAAGCTTTTAGAGCGTGTTGGTCTTGCTGACCGTGCAAACTCTTACCCCTCACAGTTATCGGGCGGTCAAAAGCAACGTGTTGCAATTGTACGTGCTCTTTGTATGCAGCCTGACGTAATGCTATTTGACGAGCCTACCTCGGCGCTTGACCCTGAAATGGTTGGCGAAGTTTTGGACGTTATGAAGCAGCTTGCAAAAGAAGGTATGACCATGGCTGTTGTTACACACGAAATGGGCTTTGCTCGTGAAGTGTCTGACCGTGTATTCTTTATTGATGACGGTGTAATTGCCGAAGAAGGCACACCCGAAGAATTATTCAGCAACCCCAAATCCCCAAGATTACAAGAATTTTTAGGCAAGGTTTTATAAAAAAATTAAGGAAGCAGTTTTTACTGCTTCCTTTTTTATTTGAAAAATTTTCGAATTTTAGGTTTAATAACATAAAAATAGAAAACTGACATTCTTGCAACTGTTATATCATAAACCACAAACACAATATTTGAAACTGCAAGCACGATGTATACAGTATATTCACCAAAAGCACCAGTGTCGGTTTTGGTTATTCCAAAAAGTTCGGCTATAAAGCTGTAAACCAAAATTACAACGGCGTTGAAGAAAATCATTTTAATTGGCCATTCTAAAATTGGCTTTTTAATGCGTTCTATAACGGCTTTAAGTATTGGGTAATACCCAAATAGGAATACGTACATCAGCATTGCTTCAGGCTCGCAAAACAGTACTGTAAGTAGTGCTGAGGTTATATAAGCCGATATTGCCCATTTTTTGCCAAGCTCAAGCAAAACAACCATTATACATAAACCCGCAAAAGCAGGGATAGTATAGGTTAAATATGGAAAATATGCCCCAAGCATTAAAACAACCGCTAAAGCCGACATTAAGGCACATAGGGTAATTTTATTAGTTCTTTTCATTAACAGCACCTAATAAGGTCGCCGCCCAAGCATTCACAGCAACAGTCGGCGCAAATTAAGCCCTGACACATAGTGCAAGCATCACAATCGTTGCCTGTGTTATACGTGCGGTAAGGGTTATGCTGACCACGATTTGCCTGACGCTGCGCATTATTAACTGCATTGCGGTATTCGGGGTTGCCGGGCTCCATTCTTGAAGCAGTAGCAAAGCTTGTAAATGCTTGGTCAAACCAACCACGGCGATATAATACTGTACCGTTTAAAAAATACCATTCAGCATTGCGGTTTTGCACGGGTGTACCGTCCAACAATTCTTGCGCTTCTTCAAGACGGTTTTGGTTAATTAAGGTACGAATTTCAGGAAATGCAGTTACACCCTGATTAGTATAACCATAATTTGTACCGCTGTTTTTACCGCTTTTACGTGTAGCCATAATTGCATCGTAAGCTTCGTTAATTTCTTGCATTTTTTCTTCTGCCAAGTCAGCCAAAGGGTTATCACCATAGCTGTCGGGATGATATTTTTTAGCCAAATTGCGATAAGCATTTTTAACTTCATCATCGGTTGCGTTACGGCTAATTCCTAAAATTTGATATGGGTCTTTCATTTGCCTGTCTCCTTTAAAAATGTCTCCTCAAGTCCTAAATATAATATGTTGCCAAGAATATGTTTATATTTTTTAATATCTAAAAGTTCAAAAGCCTTACAAGCTTCATTCACGCAAAAATATAATTGCTCCTTAATTAATTCATTTACATTTTCACGACTTTTAAGCGGATTAAATGAATTGTTTTTTAAATCAATAGATAAATCACAGTATGCATCTAACAAATAGATATACCTACCAATACAATATCCCAAACGGTCAAGCACCCGTTTTTGTGAAGAATCTTCACTCAACTGCATAAATAATGCCGAAAGCATTTTAGCCGTTGCGTCAGCCGCCTTATCCAATTCACAATTCTTATCACTTTCAGCGGCGGTTTGCTCAGTAATATAATCAAATACAATTTTATCAATATTGGCATACTTTTTTGCAGCCTTTATATATGGTGCTTTAAAAAAGGGTTTTGCTAAAATAAAGCCTAGCTTTTTAATACCCTTTTCGTCTTGAATATTATCAAGCACTTTATAATAATTAAGTATTACTGCCGCCGCTGCGGGAAGCTTTAAGGCATCGTCGTTTTTACAAAATACACACTTTTTAAGTGGGTTAAAAACACAATGCTTTTTTTCAACCGCATCGCAACCTTCTGTAAGCGACATATTAAGTAGCGCTAAAAAGGTAAAATCATAACTTAAAGTAAAGCGTGAAAGAAGGCTGTATTCCCTGCCCATCGTTTTACAAAGTGTGCAGTAAACTGCTTTGTAAAATTCATATTCCTTAACCTTTAAATCGCCTTTAGCGGCGCGAATATAACCGAACAAGAAACCACCTTCTTTATATAATTGTAGCATAAAATTAATTTAATTAGTTAATAATGTGTTAATTACAACACGTTTTTAAGGAATTTACCTGTATACGATTCTTCACAAACTGCAATTTGCTCGGGTGTGCCTGTGCATACTACCGTGCCGCCCTTGTTGCCGCCTTCGGGACCCAAATCAATAATATGGTCGGCAGTTTTAATAACGTCAAGGTTGTGTTCAATTACCAAAACGGTATTGCCAGCATCGGCAAAGCGCTGTAAAACCTCAATAAGCTTGTGTACATCAGCAGTATGAAGGCCTGTTGTAGGCTCGTCAAGAATATAAATAGTCTTACCTGTTGAACGCTTTGAAAGCTCGGTAGCAAGCTTAACGCGTTGCGCCTCACCACCCGAAAGTGTTGTTGCAGGCTGACCGATTTTAACGTAACCCAAACCAACGTCGCAAAGTGTTTTAAGCTTACGGCTGATTTTGGGAATATTTTCAAAGAAATAATAACCCTCTTCAATAGTCATTTCCAAAACATCGTAAATGCTTTTGCCCTTATATTTAACGTTTAAGGTTTCACGGTTAAAGCGTGTACCGCCGCATACCTCGCACGGTACGTATATATCAGGCAAGAAGTGCATTTCAATTTTTAAAATACCATCACCCTGACAAGCCTCACAGCGACCGCCTTTTACGTTAAATGAAAATCTGCCCGCATTATAGCCGTGCATTTTTGCATCCTTAGTAGAGGCAAAAAGTTCACGAATATCGTTAAAGACACCCGTATAGGTTGCAGGGTTTGAACGTGGAGTACGACCGATTGGCGCTTGGTCAATGTTAATTACCTTATCAAGCTCTTCAACACCTTCAAATGACTTATAATCACCGGGTATGGTTTTAGCACCGTTTAATTTGTTTGCCAAAACCTTATAGATTATATCATTAACAAGTGACGATTTACCGCTGCCTGATACACCTGTAACACAGGTAAAGGTGCCAAGCGGAATTTTAACGTTAATTTTTTTTAGGTTGTTTTCACTAGCGCCTTTAACTGTTAAAAATTTACCGTTACCCTTTCGGCGAACTTTGGGTACAGGTACCTTTTTGCGACCAAAAAGATAATCAGACGTAAGTGAATTTTCGCATTTTTCTAAATTTTCCAAATCACCCGAAAATATAACCTTGCCGCCGTGAATACCAGCACCCGGACCAATATCTAAAATATGGTCGGCGGCACGCATTGTGTCCTCGTCATGCTCAACCACTATTACTGTATTGCCTAAATCACGAAGACGCTTTAAGGTATTAATTAAGCGCTCGTTATCACGTTGGTGAAGCCCAATACTTGGCTCGTCAAGAATATACAAAACACCCATAAGTGATGATCCGATTTGGGTTGCCAAACGAATACGTTGACTTTCACCGCCCGACAAAGTACCTGCTGAGCGTGAAAGGTTAAGATATTCAAGACCAACGCTTGATAAAAAGGTTAAGCGTTCACGAATTTCCTTTAAAATTGGCTTTGCAATCATACCGTCACGCTGACCAAAGCTTAATTCGTTAATAAATTTAAGCTCGTCATCAATTGACATATCACAAAAATCCATAATATTAATACCGCCAACGGTAACAGCTAAAAATTCAGGCTTTAGACGACGGCCACCGCATACCTCACAGGGCGATTCACTCATAAGACTTTCAATTTCATTACGGGAATAATCACTCGTGGTGCTTTTATAACGGCGTTCAAGATTATTAATTACACCCTCAAAATCGCCATAGTAGGTACCACCGCCAAAGTCGGTATTACGTATTAGTTTAAGCTTTTCTCCCTTTGTACCGTAAAGCACGGCGTTTTGTGCATCTTTTGGAATATCCTTCCAGGGTAAATTAATATCAAAACCAAACTTATCGGCAATTGCGCGGTAATACATTTCCGCAATTGTTGAAGCGTCAGGGTTAAACCAAGTATTTACACCCCAACCCGATGCTTTAATTGCGCCTTCAAGCAAGGATTTTGTATCGTCACTTATTAAAAGTTTTGGATTCACCTTCATAAACATACCAATACCCATACAATGCGGACAAGCGCCCATTGGGTTATTGAAGGAAAACATTGTCGGTGTTAATTCGGGTATGCTTATACCATGTTCTTCACAGGCATAGGTTTGTGAAAACTTAAGCTCTTCCCCACCAATTACGTCAACCGTTACCAAACCGCCCGATAAGCTAATAGCGGTTTCAATACTGTCAGTTAAACGGGACTGAATATCCTCCTTAATAACAAGACGGTCGACTATAATTTCAATATTATGCTTTTTGTTCTTTTCAAGCTTAATTTCTTCCGAAAGGTCGTAGGTTATACCATCAATACGTGACCTGACGTAGCCCTGCTTACGAGCGTGTTCGAGCTCTTTAACGTGTTCACCCTTGCGGTTTACAATAACAGGCGCCAAAACCTGTATTTTAGTGTTTAAATCAAGCTTTAAAACCGTATCAACAATTTGGTCGGTAGTTTGTTGGCTGATTTCTTTGCCACAAATTGGGCAATGCGGAACGCCAACACGCGCATAAAGCAAACGTAGATAGTCGTATATTTCGGTAACGGTACCGACCGTTGAACGTGGGTTTTTAGAGGTGGTTTTTTGGTCGATTGAAATTGCAGGTGAAAGACCTTCAATAACCTCAACGTTGGGCTTTTCCATTTGCCCCAAAAACTGACGCGCATAAGAAGACAACGACTCAACGTAACGGCGCTGACCTTCGGCATAAATGGTGTCAAACGCAAGGGATGACTTACCACTGCCCGAAAGACCCGTAAAAACAATAAGCTTGTCACGTGGGATTTCAACGTCAATATTTTTAAGATTGTGTTCACTAGCGCCTTTAATAATAATTTTATCAGATGCCAATTTGTTATTTTCCCTCTCTTAATTCGTTTATCTTATCACGAAGCTTTGCCGCATATTCAAATTCAAGTATCTTTGCGGCCTGTTTCATTTCAATTGTAAGCCGTTTAATTTCGGCTTCACGTTCAGCGCGGCTTAAATTCTTAATTGGCATATCCTTAACCTTGCTGCCAATTTCAAGCACGTCACGAACATCCTTAATAATAGTTTTCGGCACAATTCCGTTTTTAATATTATAGTCGTTTTGTATAGCACGGCGGCGGTTAGTTTCGTTAATGGCATTTTCCATTGAACGAGTAACCGAATCGGCATACATAATAACCTTGCCTTCGGCATTACGTGCCGCACGGCCAATTGTTTGCACAAGCGAGGTTTCACTTCTTAAAAAGCCTTCTTTGTCGGCGTCTAAAATAGCAACAAGTGAAACTTCGGGAATATCTAACCCTTCACGCAAAAGGTTAATAGCAACTAAAACGTCAAAATCACCCAAACGAAGCCCACGTATAATTTCCATACGCTCAATTGTATCAACATCGTGGTGCATATATCGTACCTTAATACCCGCTTGATTTAAAAATTCGGTTAAATTTTCCGCCATTTTTTTGGTAAGCGTAGTAACAAGTACACGTTCTTTTTTAGCAATTCGTTCGTTAATTTCGCCAATAAGGTCGTCAATTTGGCCATCGGTTGGTCTAACCGAAATTTCAGGGTCTAAAAGACCTGTTGGCCTAATTACCTGTTCAACAATTTGGGTGGCTTTTTCCTTTTCAAAGTCCCCCGGTGTTGCAGACACAAAAACAGCTTGGTTAACGTGACTGTAAAATTCATCAAAATTCAAAGGGCGGTTATCAAAAGCCGACGGTAAACGAAAGCCGTATTCCACCAAATTTTCTTTTCTAGCCCTGTCACCGCCGTACATACCACGTACCTGTGGTAAGGTAACGTGTGATTCATCAACAAAAAGTACAAAATCTTCTGGAAAATAGTCAATAAGTGTTGACGGCACACTTCCCTTTGGTCTTCTAGCCATAACACGTGAATAGTTTTCTACACCCTTACAGCTGCCAATTTCGCGTAGCATTTCAACGTCATATTCCGTACGTTGACGAATACGTTGCGCTTCTATAAGTTTTTCATTATCAATAAAGAACTTAACACGTTCTTCCATTTCATCTAAAATTTCTTTTAAGGCGTCATGCATTTTGTCCTGTGGGACAATGTAGTGCGAAGCAGGATAAATTGCAACGTGGGATAGAACTGCTTTAATTTCGCCTGTCAGCGTATTTATTTCACAAATACGGTCAATTTCATCGCCAAAAAATTCAACACGAATTGCATTTTCCATTGAATATGCGGGAAAAATTTCAACCGTATCACCGCGAACACGAAACTTATTACGAACAAAGTTAATATCATTTCGTTCATACTGCAAATCAACAAGCTTTGCAATAAGCTCATCTCTACCCTTTTCCATACCTTGACGAAGTGATATAACCATACTGCGATAATCAATAGGGTTACCAAGTGAGTAAATACAAGAAACCGATGCAACAATTATAACGTCGCGCCTTTCGGAAAGCGCACAGGTTGCGCTGTGACGAAGCTTGTCAATTTCATCGTTAATTGCGCTGTCCTTTTCAATATAAGTGTCACTACCGGGTATATACGCTTCGGGTTGGTAATAATCGTAATAGGATACAAAATATTCAACCGCATTTTCGGGGAAGAATTCGCGAAACTCACTACAAAGTTGCGCCGCAAGTGTTTTATTGTGAGCGAGAACGAGGGTAGGTCTGTTTACTTTTTCAATAATATTCGCCATTGTAAAGGTTTTACCCGAGCCTGTAACACCCAATAAAACCTGTTCCTTATCGCCACGGTTCAGTCCCTCAACAAGCTTGTCAATAGCTTGCGGCTGGTCTCCAGTTGGTTTATATTTAGAAACAAGTTTAAATTTACCCACGTTGCCCTCACCTCACAACACATATTTATACAGATATAGTATACCACAAAAGATTTAATAAGTAAACAAAAAAGCAGATGCAAAATGCATCTGCTTTTTTATAATATATTAACTTAAGTATTGTATGCCGTAGAATAGTTTTATCGTATACTGATTAAAACTATCTTTCTACAATTTGCGGGTATTTCAAATTCACTTGTGCAAACATCGCCTGTATCAAGATGCCACATAACAGAACCGCTTGATATGTACTGCGAATCATAAGGTTTATATCGAGTTATATCATTTCTGTTAGCGTCATAGTATTTAACTCCAAAGTATTCCGAGTGGTCATTGTTTCTTCTTATATCAACAATTTCCATTTTTATCGCTACTTTTGCTTTTCCGTCAAAATATCCATCCATATTGCTAATACTATAGCTGCGCACTTCAAACACGCTTTCATACACTAACTGACTTGGATATTCAATTTTAATATCCGAAGCTTTAGGATAATTCGCTGATTTTTCGCCACACATTGTGCACTTCTCGTTTTTATAATTATGATTTAATTTTGAACCATCTGTTTGGCCACACTTATTACATGTTTTGGGCATTTTACAAGTCGCCTCTTTCCAACTATGTCCTAAAGCTTTGCCGTTTGTTGCGCCGCAAGAACATGTTGCCGGTTTAGTGCAAGTCGCATTTGAATAAGAATGGGTATGTACACTGCTTGACGGCTTAGAACTTGTATTATTTGTTGGCTTTGAGTTTATATTATTTGACGGTTTTGAACTCACATTATTGCTTGAATTATTGGGTTTAGAATTAGTGTTTGTATTAGTTGTAGTATTTTTATTGGGTTTGGAATTGCCAGACTGAGTTGACGATATGTCGGTGGAATCATTCTCATTACTATCATTATTGCTAATTATATTACCATTAATATCAATTTCTGGTATAGATAATGTTGGATATACTTCGTTATCAATTTTATAATATACGGTAGGTGTATATTTGGCAGTATATGATCCTGTTATCGCTTTACCAATACTCTTAGCGCTACAATAAACATACATTCTATTGGCTGAAGTAAAGGAAAATTCAACAGCGTCCCAAGAGCCACCAAAAGTCGTTTCGCTATGATAATATTTACTGTTTTCTGCGCCAACCTCTAATGAACCATGTAACGAAGCGACTTGTTTATAACCATTACTTTTATCCGCATGTGCGATATATAAGTTATCCTTGCTCTCGAAATATTTAAACTCAATTTGTAATGTTACACCTTTGCTATTTGTGTAACTGCTATACCAAGCGTTTCCAATCAACGAGGTTGTAATCTCAATAATATGTTTTTCAGCAGAAGATTTAAATTCATCATCATTTAAAACTTTTCTGAACCACTCTATTGATCTCCAATGCTGCTCACTTTTAACAAGTTTCACACCCTCATAATATGCGCTTTTATTCGTATTCTTTTTCGAATCCAAATAATCGTCTGCTTTAACAAAATAATTATATGCGTTTTCAAATTCCTTTTCATTGAAAAGCTCACAAGCATAAATGTACGATGCCGTCTTTTTCAACTCCTTGGAATCTTCATAATCAATTTGCTCGAAAATTCCGATTGCCTCATCATATTTCTTATCATTCATCAATGAAACAGCATTATCGTATTTTTCCTTGGGTGATAATTCAGATGAATTATCGTTTTGAATACTATTAGAGCCGGTGCTACACCCCACAGATATTATAGCTAGCACTAAACACAAAACCATTGCCAACATTTTCTTCATTTTCTTTTCCTCCTAAAATAAAAAGTGCGGCTACCGAAGTAGACCGCACAAAAAACGCAAACTCCGATAGTCGCCAAACCAATTCAATATAAAGGGCAATAAGCACACACTAATATTGACGGAATTTGCATTTTTATCAAATTCATACAACACTAGTGTATGCGAAAAGACACAATCTTATAAAAATAAAAAGATTGCCCCTAATTTTATATTCAATTGGTTTGGCAATATCAGTTTAACATATTAGTTTGCAAATTGCAACAAAAAAGACCTAAATTCGTATTACACGAATTTAGGTCACAAATTTATTTGGTTTTTATAGTGTTATTACGTGTTATCCTGTGTTAAAAAGCTTTAAAAACGGCGTTTTATCACAATTTTTAATGCAAATCTTGTGTTAGGAAACAAAATATTCAACCGCGTTCTCAGGGAAGAATTCACGGAACTCACTACAAAGTTGCGCCGCAAGTGTTTTATTGTGAGCGAGAACAAGCGTCGGACGGTTCACCTTTTCGATAATATTAGCCATTGTAAAGGTTTTACCCGAGCCTGTAACACCCAATAAAACCTGTTCCTTATCGCCACGATTTAAGCCTTCAACCAACTGTTCAATGGCTTGCGGCTGGTCACCTGTCGGCTTGTATTGGCTTTTCAAAACAAACTTGTCCACATTCTCACTCCTTTTCGTTAAATTGGTTTTAATAGTGTAATTACTCTTATTTTTTCTTCTTAACGCGCTTTTTTTCAAAGGTTATTTCGCCACGGTAAAATTTATTCAAGCATTCCTTTACCTGGGGTGTTAAAGCCAAAATTAAAATTTTCCTTATTAATTTGCCTTTATATGGTTGGTCATAATAAATTTCATAACCCATTAAATGTCTAAAACCAAAACTAGACCAAAAATCATACTTAGTTATTGAAGTAACATAAAACCAAGGAAGGCGCATTTTATATCCCCAAAAGGTTACAAAATACATTTCGTCCTTAGTAAATATGTAATATACTGCATCTATAAACAAATATCCTGCAAAAATTAACAAAAACAACGCTAAAATCCAAGAAACTTTATTTATTGAACAATATAAATATACATTACCGTACAAAGTAACTATAAAACCAATAAGCCATAATATAAAGTTTGGATTAAAAGCTTTAATTTTTACAGCGGTATGTTTATTTTTCTTATTTTGCTTATTTTTCATTAACGCAATACTTCAAAATACTTTGAATTATATGCAAGCATATTTTTACGTGCTACCGAAACAACATAGAATTCATCATAAACTTCAGAAGATTCATAAAATTTTTCGTTATTCATAACATATGGGTTAGAAACATCAAAAATCTTTTTTTCAATTTTAAATACACCTGTTTTTTCAAATATAAAAGTGTATGTATAATGATAACCCTTGTATCTGCTCAAGCTTGCTTTTTTAGTTTTATCAACTAAAACATCGGTTATAATATCAAAATTATTGTTTTTAACTAAATTATACCCTTTTATCGCTTTTAAAAAATAAATTATACTTAAAACCATAAAATAAATAATTAGCGGAATCATAAGTAAAAATATAATTCGTTGATTATAAAGGTTTGATTGAGGATTTAAAAAATATAACGTAAAATATGAAACACAAAGCACAAAAAGTAAAGAATACTTTATAATATCGTGTATAAATATTTTTTTAAGCTCGGCTTTAATTGTGTCATTAGTGATTTTATGCTTCATTAAGCATCCTCCAAGGTATATTATTATAATATTATATCACAATAATATAAATAAGTAAACAAATGTTTAGGTGATTAATGCTTAAAAAATAGTTTTAAAAACAATTTCAAAAGTATTGAATGTTAATTTTTTGACAATTTTCTATTGAAATTACAAAATATTGTGCTATAATAATTGTTAACATAATTTTAATAACAAAAAATACATATTTTTCTTATATTTTACTAATTGAGGAGATTTTTATGGAAAAAATAATTGTAATTTTAACCTTTGCCGGCGCTTTACTTGCATTACTGTTTGCATTTATTATGTCACGCAAGGTACTTAAATTTTCAGAAGGCACCGACGTTATGAAGAAAATTTCGCAGTCTATCCGCAAGGGTGCTGACGCTTATTTAAAACGACAATATAAAATTGTTATAATTTTCTTTGGCATAATGTTTGCTGTATTATCGGTTATGGCAATTTTTAAGCTTTTAACCCCTTACGTTCCCTTTGCATTTGTAACAGGCGGTTTCTTCTCTGCCCTTTCAGGCTTTATTGGTATGAAGATTGCAACCCTTGCAAATGCACGTACTGCTAACGCTTGCCGACAAGGCTTAAATAAGGGTCTTCGCATTGCCTTTTCAGCAGGTAGCGTTATGGGCTTTACCGTTGTTGGTCTTGGTCTTTTAGATATTTCGGTTTGGTTTTTCCTTTTAAAGTTTGTATTCGGTCTTGAACCAAGTGAAATTACAAGTGCTATGCTTACCTTTGGTATGGGCGCTTCTTCAATGGCATTATTCGCACGTGTTGGCGGTGGTATTTTCACCAAGGCTGCCGACGTTGGCGCTGACCTTGTTGGTAAGGTTGAAGCAGGTATTCCCGAAGACGACCCCCGTAACCCCGCTGTTATTGCCGATAACGTTGGTGACATCGTACGCGACGTTGCAGGTATGGGTGCTGACCTTTACGAATCATACGCTGGCTCTATTATTTCGGCTTCGGCATTAGGTGTTGCCGCTTTCCAAAATGTTAAAGCCATGGCATTGCCTATGGTGCTTGCCGCTATTGGTGTTGTTTGTTCAATAATTGGTACCTTCTTTGTAAGAACAAAGGAAGGCGCAAGTCAAAAGCAGTTGCTTTCTGCCCTTTCACGTGGTACTAATTTTTCAGCAATTACAATTGGTATTGTATCCCTTCCCCTTATTTACTTTATTTTAGGCAAAGCAAACTGGCCGATTTATTTTGCAATTTTAGCAGGTCTTATTGCGGGTGTGCTTATTGGTAAAGCAACCGAATATTACACCTCTGACGGCTTTAAGCCAACCCAAAACCTTGCCGCTACAAGTGAAACAGGTACCGCAACAATTATTATTGGTGGTCTTTCGGTTGGTATGCTTTCAACCTTAATACCAATTATTATAATTTCAATTTGTGTATTAGTTGCTTTCTTTGTTTCAAACGGTGCTAAGGATGCCGCACAGGGCCTTTACGGTATTGGTTTATCAGCAGTTGGTATGCTTTCAACACTTGGTATAACCCTTGCAACCGACGCTTACGGCCCAGTTGCCGATAACGCAGGCGGTATTGCACAGATGGCAGGTCTTGAAGAAGACGTTCGCAACCGTACCGATGCACTCGACTCACTTGGTAACACAACCGCTGCAACAGGTAAAGGCTTTGCAATTGGCTCGGCCGCACTTACCGCACTTGCTTTAATGGCTTCATATATTGATAAAATTAAATCTATCGGTGGAGATGAAATTGATGAAGTTATTTTAAGCATTACAAACCCAACAGTTTTAACCGGTTTGTTTATTGGTGCTTGTCTCCCCTTTGTATTTGCCGCAATTACCATGAATTCGGTTGGCCGTGCCGCACAAAGCGTTGTCAAGGAAGTTCGCCGTCAGTTTAAAGAAATTGCAGGTCTTATGGATGGCAGTGCCGACCCCGACTATGCAAGCTGTGTTGACCTTTGCACAAAGGCAAGCCTTAAAGAAATGATTTTACCCACAATCGTTGCTGTTGTTGTTCCTGTTATTGTTGGTATGACACTTGGTTGGACCGGTGTTGTTGGTATGCTTGCAGGCGCCACCGTTTCAGGCTTCTTAATGGCTGTGTTTATGTCAAACTCGGGCGGGGCTTGGGATAACGCTAAAAAGTATATCGAAAGCGGTGTACACGGCGGTAAGGGTTCAGAAAACCACAAAGCCGCAGTTGTTGGCGATACCGTTGGTGACCCCTTTAAAGACACTTCAGGCCCTGCAATTAATATTTTAATTAAGTTACTTTCAATGGTATCAATCGTATTTGCTGCTCTTGTATTTAATTATTCAATTTTATAATAAAAAAATTAACGCCTAGTCAATCAATCGACTAGGCGTTTTTAATTTAACTGTTATAATAATCATCAAGTGTTTTAAAGGTATAACCTTGGTTATGCGCTATGTCTATCATCTCGGCAAGGCCGTCAGCATTGGCTTGCGACACCGCATGAAGTAAAATTACTGCCCCGCCGTGATAACGTGATGTAACGGTATTTACGGCGCTTTCCTTGGTGGGTTGATTTGAGGTATCCCAATCGGCATAAGCGGCCGACCAAAAAATTGATTTATAACCCATTGAAGAAACAAGCTCCAACGCACATTCGCTATATTCACCCGACGGGAAACGGAAGTATGGTGAAGAATAATCAAAATTTTTCTTTAAATAATCTTCAAGCTGCCAAATTTCGTTTGCCATTTTTTCACGTGAAATGGTTGGAAAGCTTTTGTGTCCCCAACTGTGATTACCAAGAATATGACCCTCGTCAATCATTCTTCTTACAAGTGTAGCGTTTTTCTTAACGTAATCACCCGTTAGAAAGAAAGCCGCTTTAACCTGTTTTTCTTTTAATGTGTCAAGAATATTTGCCGTAAGGTTTTTATATTCATAACCGCAGTCAAAGGTTAGATACATGACTTTGTCGGTCGATTTTGTATCAAGTGCCAAGGCTTCAGTATTTTGTAATGATTCAAAATATTTTTGGTTATTAACCGAAATACTGTGCGGCTTGCCGTTTTGCGCAACACCGTAACCATAACCCGATTTTTTGGTTGAAAGACCACGAGAATTTAGCGCATCATAAATTTCGTAAGAACCGACAGTAACGTTTATAAGCTGTGGCTTAACAGTTGAGGTAACCATTGAATTGCTGACCGGTGCCGAGCTTTTGGGCTGAGAGGTTGGCTTAGAAGTTTCTTCTTTTGACGATGTATCACTTGGCGTTTCAGAGGTATTTACATTATTACTTTCAACCTTTGGTATAGACGAATTATCGGCCTTTCCGCAAGCCGAAATCACCAAACACACGCAAACCAAAATCACTAAAATTGATATAAGCTTTTTAGTCATTTGCATTAAACTTCCTTTATGTAAATAATTTTATTTTTCGGGCATATTTTCACTAACAGTTACAAATTCAGTTACAACGTTTTCGTCCATTACAACCTCTTTAACAGGTAGTGGTTGCTTTTTCATTAATGTGTAAAAATAACAAGTGCGTGCTAAACCGCAAAGTAAAATTGCATCTATTACACATACAATAATTGCTGTTGATACATTTGCCTTTTTATCTTCATTAAAAAGGTTAAGAATATCACGAAAGAATACATAATATATTAAGTTACACGCAATTGAAGGCAATAAAATTAATAATGAAGATATAGTGCCAATAACCGGTATAAGTATGCTTGCAACTGCAATAAAAGCCAAAATTAATGTATTTCCAAAATATTTAATACAAATATGTGCCAAAAACATCATTTTGCGATTTTGAAACTTAACCTTACCGTTCCAAAAATCAAAGGGCAAATTACCTGCTATGTCGCACATTACAAAAAGGCGTGCTTCGGAATTAAATATTGGGCACCATGCAAGCCAAGCAAATTTACTTCCCGCTTTCTTAGCAAGGGTATATAACGGAATAGCTTGAATAATGGTAACAATAATCGTGACAATAAAGGTAAAAATTGCAATAATAATTGAAATACCTGTTGAAATAGCAGTTAAAATAGCTGTAATACCGCCAAAAATAGTTTCTAAACTACCAAGAGTTGATTCCATTTGTTCGAAAACAGCAAAAAAGTCATTCATAAAACAACCCCCTAAATATTCTGTAAAAATTATATAATACCTGCCGTAAAATGTCAAATATAATAAAACAAACACCCATCAAATGATGAGTGTTTATTTTGGCTTTCCGTCCATAAAATACGAACCGTGCTCCTAGCTTTTTAAGTTGTTAGTTCAAATCTGGAAAGTCCACAAAATTCTTAAAAAGCTAAAATTAGTAGATTTCTTAAAGATTTAATAATTGATATACTTGGTCTGCAGTTTTTGAGAAAAAATAAAGGTTGATTTCTTTTTCTCCATCATTTAAATTTACACCTTTTGATATGAAAGAAATTTTAGAAGCGAGAGTTTTATCAATTTCGTATCTTGCGACTGTAAAAAATAGATACTTAACAATATATTCACTCTTGGTAATAATTAGTGTTCCACCATTTGTAGACATTAGTGCATTGCTTTTGTGATAACTTATAACTTTGAATTTCTTCATATTCTCACCTCTATAATAGTATAGCAGAAAATCGCCGCCAAATCAACACGAAGTGTTGCATGTAATCATTTTCGCTAGAAAATGTATGTAATCCTTTCGCAGAAAGGTATATAATCAATCCGAAGGAAATACACCTACGGTGATGACATACACGCTAAAGCGTGATTACATACGCCTGACGGTGATTACATACCAATCCTTCGGATTGGATAAAAAATAAGGACTACCAAAGTAGTCCTTATTTTTTTGGCTGGGGTGGCAGGGTACTCTGCGCTATGATTTTTTTCGAACACTGCGGGTGTTACCGAAAAAAATTCATTGCTCGAGACTTCACAGACCGTAAAACCTGTCGCGGTTTTACGGCTGCTTCGCCGAACCCACGGTTCTCATCCTGCCGTTTGTAACCACAAACAAAATAAAGAGCCAATCAAAAGATTGGCTCTTTATTTGGCTGGGGTGGCAGGATTCGAACCTACGAATGCAGCAGTCAAAGTGCTGTGTCTTACCGCTTGACGACACCCCAATGGGCTATTAAATTTTAAAATTTAACCGTGCATAAAGCACAGTTAAAATTAGTGGGGTGGAAGATGGGACTCGAACCCACGGTCTCCAGTGCCACAAACTGGCGCTTTAACCAACTAAGCTACATCCACCATAGCGCAAAGACTATTATAACACAATTATTCATTTTGTCAACAAAAATTTTCACTTTTTTAAATTTTATTTATATTGACAATGCCATATAAGACTGTATAATTAAATTAATAAATCTTTGAGGTGATTTTATGAAAAAAATTGCGGCTATATCACTTGTATTTATTATGCTATTAAGCTTTTGCGGTTGCAATTCAACAAAGCTTACTGCTAAAAACCTTGTTGGAACTTGGGAGACTGAATTATCTTTAGAAGACTTTGCAGCAATGACTAACGAGGACATTACCGAGCTTGGTGATAATGACGTACCAAAAGAGCTATACGAAAAAATTAAAAAACTTAAAATAAAATTTACAACGGTTTATTATGATGACAACACCAGTGATACAAAATTAAAAAAGACCGAAATTGAAAAATTCATTAACGATGAAATCAATATCCTTCTTGACTACTATAAAACCGAAGGCTTTTTAAAGCTATACCAAGACCAAGGTGTAGCAATTTCAACAAATGAGGAGCTTAATGCGCTTCTTGCAGAAGCTGGCACAAGCATTGACGAATTAATTTCTGAAATGAAAAAGGAAATTGAAAAAACGTTTAACGAAAATGAACTTGTGAAAGAATGGGGTATCCCCGATAAAAAAGGTTATTACGTACTAAATGAAAAACCCGAAAAATTTTCAGTAAGCGAAGGTGCTATAACCTTAATTACAGATGAAGGCGAAGAAGAAATTACCTATTGTGAATTAACCAATAAGGATACTCTTACAGTAAGCAAAATATATTACGATTACGAAGAATATAACGTTAATATAACCTTCAAGCGTGTTAAATAATTAAACGGTAGAGTAATTTGCTCTACCGTTTAATTATTTAATTTCGTTTAAAAATTCGCCAATTCGTTTTATTGCTTCGTTAATATGTTCAACCGAATAACAGTAAGAAGCACGAATAAAGCCTTCGCCCGAATCGCCAAAAGCGGTACCGGGTACAACCGCAACGTTTTTAGCATATAAAAGCTTTTCGCAAAATTCTTCACTTGTCATACCTGTCGACTTAATTGACGGGAATGCATAAAACGCACCCTTGGGGTCGTTACAGGTAAGACCAATGTCGTTAAAGCCTTTAACCATAATTCTGCGACGCATATCGTACTGATTCATCATATAAATAACGTCTTCGTCACAATTTTTAAGCGCTTCAATTGCAGCATATTGGCTTGTTGTGGGTGCACACATAATAGCGTATTGGTGTATTTTGGTGATTTGAGAAATAATTTCTTTAGGGCCGCAAGCCCAACCCATACGCCAACCGGTCATAGAAAATGCTTTTGAAAAACCATTTACAATAACGGTACGTTCCTTCATACCTTCAATACAAGCAGGTGAAACGTGTGATTTGCCGCCAAAGGTAAGCTCGGAATATATTTCGTCCGACAAAACAAGAATGTTTTTATCCTTTATAACCTTGTAAAGTGCCTCAAGGTCTTCCCTTTCCATAATTGCACCTGTGGGGTTGCAAGGGTAAGGTAATATAAGAAGCTTTGTTTTATCGGTAATAACTGCCTCAAGCTCATCAGCGGTAACCTTAAAATCATTTTCAGCCTTTGCATCAATAATAACAGGCACACCGCCTGCTAAAACAGTCATAGGTTCATAACAAACGTAGCTTGGCTGAGGAATTATAACCTCGTCACCGGGGGCTACAACCGCGCGTATACAAGCATCAAATGCTTCACTACCGCCGACTGTTACCAAAATTTCGTTATCGGGACAATATTTTAAATTAAGCTTTCGTACCATATAGTTGGAAATTTCTTCACGAAGCTTAATTAAACCCCAGTTAGACGAATATTTTGTTTTTCCTTTTTGAAGGGATTCGATACCTGCTTTTCTTATAGCCCACGGGGTTTGAAAATCAGGCTCGCCCACACTTAAAGAAATAACGTCTTCCATAGTAGCGGCAATATCAAAAAACTTACGTATACCCGAAGGTTTAATTTCGGTAACGGTTTTGTTTAATATTTTGCCGTAATCTATCATACCCAAAGCTGCCCCCTGTCGTCGTCCATTGGGGAAATAAGCTGAACGTCCATTTCTTTATATCTGCGCATTACAAAATGGGTAGCGGTAGATGTAACCGAATCGATAGTTGCAAGCTCCTTAGCAACAAAGCGTGCAACGTCCTGCAAGGTTTTGCCCTTTACAATAACGTTAAGGTCGTAATTGCCCGACATTAAATAAACCGATTCAACCTCTTTATAAGCCATTACCTTTTCGGCAACCTCTTCAAAGCCAAGACCAGCCTTTGGCACAACGTTTAATTCAACAATAGCCGAAACGTATGCACCGTCTAATTTATCCCAGTCAATAACTGCCTTATAGCCACGAATAAAGCCGTCCTTTTCAAGTTCTTTAATTGTATTTCTAACTTCGTTTTCATCGGCGCCAAGCATTGTCGCTATGTCAGAAGCTGTGTATCTAGCGTTATTTGCTAATAATTTTAAGATTTCGTATTTCATAAAATCACCTAACCTTTTAGTAAATAATACTATTATTTAAAACTTTTGTCAAGAAAATCAATAAAAGCTATCGGCAAGAAACCCCACCGATAGCTTGTTTTTCGTCAAGAAACAAAACCGTCCCTTGTCTTTCAATAACTAAAAGTGCAACTACAGAAAATATCAGAGCATATAATAGTATCTTTTTTTAATCATATTATTCCCCCAAATAGTAGCCATGAACACAAGAGAACCGTCCCCTTGTCTCCTAGTTATAATAAAAACAACCGCGCATAGATAACTATGTGCGGTTGTTTGAAATCCTAATTTTCATATAATTCAAACCATTTTTTATTGTAAGCAACAATGATTTTCCTTTTAATACTTACCAAATAAAATTCATCATTTAA
>JAZKZS010000017.1:0-43371 GCA_045612765.1 Acutalibacteraceae bacterium | reverse complement strand
AGCATACCCTTATAGCCGTCCCCTGTTGTACGTGGCTTGTTGGTATAAATGCGGGGCATAATTAAAATTTTGTCCTTAACGTCGGCTTCAATTTCTTTAAGACGACCGATATAGTCAAGCACGCTTTCTTTATTATCAGCCGAACAGGGACCAATAACAAGTATGAATTTATCGCTGTCACCCTTGAAAATTGCTTCAACCTCGGCATCTCTTTCAGCCTTAATTTTTGCCAATTCTTCAGTTACGGGGTAACGTGTTTTAATTTGTTGTGGTACGGGTAATTTTCTTTTAAATTCTAAATTCATTTTTTATCGAACCTCTTTCAACGGCCTTCTAAAGCCGTTTTTGTAAGCGTTCTTGCATAACTAACCAAGAGCGACAATATGTAATTTTTGTTAACTTTAATTTAGTGATACAACCTCGGCTTTAACACCAAGGTTGTTAAGCTTTTCAAAAAAGTCGGGAAAGCTTTTCGAAACCGCTTGGGCACCGTAAATTTCACCGCCATAAATACTGCAAATAACCGCCAAAGACATTACTATGCGGTGGTCGTTATGTGAAAATAACGGCATTGTTGGTGCTTGTAATTCGGCTTTGGGTACAATAATTTCGTTATCCAATACCTTAATTTCGCAACCGAATTTTGAAAGCTCCTCAGCCATGGCGGCGCCACGGTCACTTTCTTTAATTTTAAGGCGGTGTGTACCTGTAAATTTTGCACCGTTTTTAAGTGCGGCACAGGTTATAAGAATGGGTGCCAAATCGGGACAGTCGCTAATGTCAAGTGTTGGGCAACCGTTTGAAATTTTAGTCATCATTTTTTTATAAACCTTGTCACCCTGTGCGCTAATTTCTGAAAGATTTGAAACCGCAACGTTACCGCCAATTAAATTAAAGGCTTCGAAAAATGCGGCATTTGAATAATCGCCTTCTACCTTTAAATTGCGGTTTTTATAGGTTTGACCACCCTTAATATAAAAGGTTTTTTCGTCGTAACGGGTAATTCTTACGCCAAAATCAGCAAGTGCTTTTATGGTTAAATTAAGGTACGAACCACTTTCCAAACCGTTTGTAATTTCAATAATGCTGTCTTGCTCTAAAAGGGGCAAAGCAAACATTAAACCGCTTATAAACTGGCTTGAAATATCGCCACGAACAACGTATTTACCCGCGTTCAACTTACCACAAAGCGCAAGTTCGGTTTTACCCTTTGTAAAGCTAATGCCTTGACTTTTGCAAATTTCTTCGTAAACCGCAAGAGAACGTTCCATTAATCGTTCACTGCCGCCCAAGGTAAAATAACCGCCAAAAAGCAAACAAATTGGTATTATAAACCTTAATGTGCTACCGCTTTCGTTACAAAAAAGCTTGTTTGTAGAGGGGGCATTATTTATATCAATACCGCCTAAAGTAACGGTATCGTTTTCAATATTAATATTTGCACCTAAAGCCTTAAGGCAAGAAAGCGTTGCTTTAATATCTTCCGAAAAAGCAACACCGCTTATTACACTTTCCTTTGACAGCGCACCGCAAATTAAAAGGCGGTGTGCCATACTTTTGGAAGGTGGCGCAGATACTCTACCAAATGCGGTAGATGGGGTAACCTTAACAATCATTATTTTTCACCAATGTGTTTAATTAAAATATCAATCGCTTCGTTATAACCGTCAAAGCCCTTGCCGCTAACAGTAGCAATTGAAGCCATGCGAATATAACTAATTTGACGGAAATCCTCACGTGAGGATAGGTCAGAAATATGTACTTCAACAGTAGGCACCCCAACCGATTTAACCGCATCTAAAAGCGCAACGCTTGTGTGGGTATATGCGCCGGGGTTTATAACAATACCGTCGAATTTATTATAGGTTTTTTGAATTGCAGTAACCAAATCACCCTCGTAATTTGACTGATAAAAGGAAACCTTAACACTTTTTTCTTTAGCATAAGCCTTAATTTTGGCGCATAAATCCTTATAGGTTTTACTGCCGTAAATTTTCGGTTCACGAATGCCAAGCATATTAAGATTTGGTCCGTTAATTACTAAAATTTTCATTTAAAAAGCCTTCTTTTATTCTTTCAAGGTTTGTATTAATATCGCCGTCGGCATTAATTCTTACATCAGCCGAAAAGCAATAGGTTGCATATCTTTCAAAATAACGCTTTTCCAAAAGCTCACGATTTGAAGATAGAGGTCTATCGTCGGTTGAGATAAGCATTTCAAGTGGGCGGTCAATAAATATAACCTTACCGTTTTGCTTTAAGGCATCAAGGTTTTCGCGCCTTAAAACCGCACCGCCACCCGTTGCAATAACAAGCGATTGTTTTTTAGAAAATTCTTTAATAACCTGTGTTTCTAAACTTCTAAAATATTCTTCACCGAATTTTTCGAAAATTTGTGGTATTGGCATATTTGCCGCCTTTACAATTTCGTCGTCGGTGTCTATAAATTCCTTGCCCATTTCCTTTGCAAGAATTTTACCCAAGGTTGTCTTACCACAGGATGGCATACCAATAAGCACTATATTTTGCTTATCCTTTAAAATTTCGTTGAAAGCGTCGGTCAAAATTTCCTTTTCGCAAAAAATTTCAGCCGCCTTAACCGCTTGGGCATATAGCATATAAAGGCCGCCAACCGCCTTAATACCACGGCTTTCGGCATCAGCCACAAGCTGTGTTTTAAGGGGGTTATAAACCACGTCAACAACCGCTTCTAAACCATTAAATGCGTCCAATTCAATTGGCTTAATTTCGGTATTAGGGTACATTCCGCAAGGGGTGGTGTTAATTATAACCTGTGCATTTTTTGTGTATGCATCATTATAGGTTATAAAGCCATTACCACCGCTTCGTGAAACTGTAAAAACTTCACCGCCCCCCATACTTTTGCAAACTGCATTAGCGGTTTTAGATGTGCCGCCGCTACCCAAAACCAAAACGGTTTTATTTCTGATTTCAATGCCGTTTTTTTCAATAAGCGATTTTAAACCAAAAAAGTCGGTGTTATAGCCGTAAAGCTTACCATTTTTATTAACAACGGTATTTACAGCACCAATGCTTTTGGCTTCTTCGCTGATTTCATCAAGATAAGGAATAACCGTTTCTTTATAAGGAATTGTTACGTTAATTCCCAAAAAGTCACGCTTTTTCATAAAAGAATCTATTTCATTCTTTGCAATTTCAAAAAGCTCATAATCATAATTTGCAATTTTTGAATGAACTAACTTTGAAAAGCTGTGACCCAATTTTTCACCTATAAGACCGTACTTCATTTAAGCCACCAATCACTGCCGTATTTAGTGGTTAAAGCGTCACAAAGGGTAATGGCCGCCATACTATCAACCACAACACGTGCACGGTGCACAATGCATGGGTCGTGTCTGCCCGCCGCATTTAAAACGGCATTTTCGTTAGCCTTAAAATCAACTGTATTTTGTGCCTTCGCAATTGTTGGTGTAGGCTTTACTGCACAACGAAATACAATAGGCATTCCATTAGAAATACCGCCGTTAATACCGCCGTTATTGTTAGTTTTGGTTACAATTTTACCGTTATTAATTTCAAACAGGTCGTTTGCCTGACTTCCTCTTAAATCGGCAATATCGATGCCCAAGCCAAACTCAACACCCTTTATTGCAGGAATTGAAAATAACGCATGTGAAAGCATACCCTCAAGTGTGTCAAACCAAGGCTCGCCCACACCGACAGGCATACCAACAACTGCAGTTTCAAGCACACCGCCAACGCTGTCGCAATCAGCCTTTGCGGCTTTAATTGCAGTTTGCATTTCTTGTGCTTTATCGCTGTTTAAAACCGCAAACGGCATTTGGTTTAATGCATCAATTTCGGCTTCAATATTTGTAAACTTGGTATCGCTTACACCGGCGCATTTTGAAATGTGTGTGCCAATTTTAATGCCTTTTTGCTTCAAGGCCGAAATAGCAACTGCACCAACAGCAACAAGGCCTGTGGTAACACGACCGCTAAAATGACCACCACCACGATAGTCTTCAAAGCCGTGATATTTTTCATGCGCCACAAAATCCGCATGGGAAGGACGTGCTAAATATCTGGTGTCGGCATAATCCTTCGATTTTGTGTTTTCGTTTGGTATAACAATGCAAATTGGTGTACCAGTTGTGAATCCGTTATAAACACCGCTGTAAATTATGTAATTATCAGGCTCGACACGTGGGGTTGAAATATCGCCCGACGGTCTGCGAAGGCTTAATTGGTGGTTTATAAATTCTTCATTAACGGGAATACCTGCAGGCATACCGTCAAGCACAGCGCCAACACCTGCGCCGTGGCTTTCACCAAAAACTGTAACGGTTATATTGTTTCCTAAACTGTTTTTCATTTTATAATCACTTCTTTAAGTTCATTAAAGCTAATTTTTTTAATTTCAAAGCTGCCAATTTTGGGGACCCAAATTACTGAAATGCTGTCGCCCGATTTTTTCTTGTCGTGCGACATAATATCAATAATTTCATCGGCATTAATTTCACATTCCACGGGTAAATTAAGTCTTAAAAGTGCGGTTTTAATTTTTTGCTTTACCTCTTCACTACAACAATAAAGCATACCAAGACCAACACATTCACCATGGTAAAGCCGCCCTAAATTAGCGCTTTCAATTGCGTGACCTACCGTGTGACCAAAGTTTAACACCTTTCGTACGCCCTGTTCCTTTTCATCTTCTTCAACTACTGCTTTTTTTAGGCGTAGGCTTTTTTCGATTATATAATCAATATCCAACTCTTCATTTTCGAAATGGTTGAATAGCTTTTCATCAAAGGTTGCGGCCATTTTAAGCGCTTCGCAAAGACCGCTTGAAACCTGCCGCTTGGGCAATGTGTTTAAGGTTTCGGCATCAATTAAAACTGCCTTTGGCGGATAAAAGGCACCAACTATGTTTTTAACACCGCAAAAATCAATAGCCACCTTGCCGCCTATTGAAGAATCAACCTGCGAAAGCAGGGTTGTGGGAATATTATAAAAATCGACCCCACGCATAAAGGTTGCCGCCGCAAAGCCCGACATATCCCCTACTACACCGCCGCCAACTGCAACAACACAGTCACTTCTTGTAAACCCGTTTTTAACCATTTGGTTTAAAATGCTTTGATAGGTTTCAAAATTTTTGCTTTCTTCACCCTGAGAAAAAGTATATATATACCCTTCCTTACACTGCGCCGCTACCGTTTTGGCATAAAGCTCAGGCACGCCGCTGTCAGTAACTATAAGCACCTTGCGGTTAAGGTTTAAATATTCACTTAAATCACTTAAAACACCACGTTTAATGACAATGTCGTATTGTCCAACTGACGTTTTGGTTGTTAATATCATAAAATAACTTCCTTTTCGAAGTTGCCGATTATTCTTAAATCACTGCACTTCTCTTTAAGTTCCAAAAGCATTTTTTGGCCTTTTTCGCTGTTAATGTTGCCTTCACCTTCGACAAAGAAATAATAATTCCAAATAAGGTCCTTTGTAGGACGGCTTTTAAGCGCTTTAAGGTTAAAGCCGTTTTCACCTATAATTGAAATTGCCTTACCCAAAGACCCCGCTTCGTTGGTAACGGTGAAAAGTAAAATAAAATGATTATCCGTAACCGAAGGAGCTTTAGCCGTGCGTGAAAATACCGCAAAACGTGTAGTATTGTTACTACTTTGGTTAATGTGTGCTTCAAGCTTTACAAGACCAAATTTCTCGGCCGCTTCTTCACTTGCAATAGCGGCAATATCAAGTCTATCGCTTTCGGCAACCATTTTAGCCGCAACGGCAGTATTAACTGCTTCAACCATTTTAAAGCCATGCTTTTTGATATATTCATTGCATTGACCCAAGGCTTGCGGATGGCTTATAACCTCTTTTATCCCTTCAATTTCGGCGCCTTTATTTGCCAAAAGGTTTTGAATAACCGAAATATCGTAAACCCCGTTAATATAAAGCGGACCGAAAAACGCAAGGTCCATAACCTGACCCACGTCACCGTTAAAGCTGTTTTCAATGGGTAAAATTACACAGTCACATTCGCCATCTACAACCGAATTATAAGCCGATTTAAAATCGGAATAAGGTACGGCTTCAGCATCGGGAAAAACCTTATTAGCGGCAATATTTGCAAAAGCACCCGTAACACCGCTAAAGGCAACCTTCATACCTTCTAACAAGCGGTGCTGATAACGCTTTGAAATTTCCATATTATGTGTAACAAATTCAAGATAATAGGCTTTTAATTCCTCATCAGCAAAGGCTGAAACGTTACGTGCAATAACCTCAGCCTCACGTCCTGCATCAAAAACCTGTATACCATGAAGTCTTTTATATTCAGCCACAATTTGTGAAGCCTTCATTCTTTCTAAAAAAAGCTCCCGCATTGCGTTATCAACTTCATTTATTTTTTGCCTTGCTTTTTCAAGGTCGGTCATTTGTATTCCTCCATAAGTGCCTTAAAGGCAGGTAAAGATTTAACAATTTGCTTTTCACTTACGCAATAGCTAATACGAACATAGCCTTCATAACCAAAGCTGTCGCTTGGCACAAGTAAAAGTTCATACTTTTTAGCCTTTTCGCAAAAAGCATTAGCATCGCTTTCGGGCGATTTCATAAATAAATAAAATGCACCGTCGGGCTTTGCACATTCATAACCATATTCGGTTAATGCGTTATATAAAATATCACGGTTGCGCTTATATGCCTCAAGGTCACCTGTAAGACCAAGACATTCCTTTACTGTATATTGCAAAAGACTTGGTGCACAAACATAACCAAGCGCTCTGCCCGCACCGCAAACAGCGGCGTAAATATCGGTTGCAATATCAATTTTAGGTGAAACAAAAATATAGCCAATTCTTTCACCTGGTAGTGACAACGACTTGCTAAACGAATAGCAAACAATTGTGTTATCGTAGAAATTGGGGATATACGGAACCTCTACCCCGTAAGCAAGCTCACGGTAAGGCTCGTCACAAATTATGTAAATAGCTGTGCCAAATTCCTTTTGCTTTTTATTTAAAAGCTTTGCAAGGTCTGCAATAGTTTCACAAGATAAAACCACACCTGTTGGGTTGTTTGGGGAATTAACAATAATTGCCTTGGTGTTTTTGGTAATTGCATTTTCTAAAGCTGTAAAATCAATTTGAAAATCACCCTCGCGGCATTTTACAACCTTAAAGTCAGCGCCTGCCTTTTCGGCAAACACACGATATTCAGGGAAAAAGGGCGCTAAAGCAATAACCTCGTCACCGTCGTTTACCAAAGCGTTAAGCGAAATGGTAAGTGATGCCGCCGCACCACAGGTCATATAAATTAGGTTAGGGTCACAAGGACAAGCAAAACGTTCGGTAATGCTGTCGCTAATAGCCTTGCGAACGGTAGGGTCACCCTGTGCCGAAGTATAGCCGTGAAGCTTTACGGGGTCGGTATCACCAATAAGACGTGCCATAATTTCAGACACTTTTTCGGGTGCGGGAATGCTTGGGTTACCAAGACTAAAGTCAAGGACATTTTCAGCGCCAATTTCCACACGGCGTTTATTACCATATTCAAAAATTTCACGAATTACAGAACGAACCTTACCAAGCTGTTCCATTTTTTTATTTATCATTGTTATTCCCTCGTTTTTCTAAAAAAATAAAAAGCCCGTAGCAACCACACTTTTAAAAAAGCATGACAACCACGGGCTGAATGTAATATTAAATGCACAAAAATAATTTATGCTTTAACAGTGTACAAACAGTCCGTGTTACTAAAGTAATAAAATCGAAAATATGACTTTACGAACAATTTGTCCACTCACTTTCAAAATATAAGGGTATTTTACACCTTTATAATTGATTAGTCAACCGTAAAATTGCACAAACTTTAACGTTTTAAAGTGTTAAAATATACAATTACTCTATTTCAAGCTCTTTAAGTGAGCGCATTTGATAGTCAACATTCTTTAAAAGCTCAGGCTTTTTAATAGCAACAGCCGCACCCTTAACAACGCTGTGTGCAGGGTCTTCCATTTGGTGAACCTTGATTTTTAAATAATCGGCAATTCTTTCAGCAAAGCCCGAAAGCTTAGAGCCACCGCCCGTTAAGTACATACCGTCATTCATAATGTCGGCTACTAAATCGGGGTCGGTTTTGTTTAAAACCTTGCGTATAGCATTACAAATTGACTTTATAGTATCGTCAATAGCTTCGTACACCTCGCCCGAGGTGATTTCAAAGCTTTCAGGAAGGCCAGAAAAAATATTCCTACCCTTTGCCACCATTGCAACCTCGATATCACGTTTCACAGCCGAGCCAACCTTAATTTTAATTGCTTCAGCAGTAAGTGGACCAATTTCAATATTATATTCGTATCTTACATAACGAATAATTTGCGAATCAAAATCGAACGATGCTATTTTAAAGGAATCGCACGCCGCTATACCACCCATCGAAATTACCGCAACGTCGGTAGTGCCAGCGCCTATGTCAACTATTAAAGTGCCGTGGGGCTTTGAAAAATCAAGCCCTAGACCAAAGGCAATTGCGAGCGGACCTTCCACAACGGTGATATTTCTACCGCCTGCGGCTTCTACCACATTTGAAAGTGAGTGATGCTGAAGCTCGGTAAGGCCTGCGGGTAAGGTTGCTATAATACGTGGGCGCAAAATATTATTACCAAAGGCCTGTTGCATATAATCCTTAAGCATTAATTCGGTCAAGTCATAATCTGAAATAACACCGTGTTCAATTGGGTAAACACTTAACATACTGTCGGGTGTGCGGCCAATAGTTTGCTTCGCCTTTTCACCATAATAAATGGGTTCCCAAGTTTCAGCGTCAACCGTTACCACACTTGGCAATTCAACAACAACCTTTGAACTTGAAAAAATTACAGTTTTAGAAGAGCCTAAATCTATACCAATATCGGTAGCCATTATTTTCCTTCCTTCTTTTTATTTTTTGCGGTTACAAGACCAGTTATACAGTAAACCTCGTCAGCGCCAAGCAGTAATAACTGTTTTGCACATTCGTCCAACGTGGCGCCGGTGGTTTTAATATCGTCAACCAACAAAACGGTTTTGCCGTTTAAATTAACATTTTTGTTTGCTTTAAATTTGCCTTTAACGTTTTTAAAGCGTTCCTCAATTTTTAACTTATGCTGAACCTTTGCCTTACCACTATTTATTATTGCATTACTGCAAAGTGGAAGCTTTAAAAGCTTAGAAATATATTTTGCCAATAATTCCGACTGGTTAAAGCCACGCTTAAGCCTTTTTGAAAAACGCATTGGCACAAAGGTGACAAGGTCGAAATTCACATTACTGTAACAAGACCTAACCGTAATTGCCATTCGTTTAGCAAAATATTTTGCAATATATTCCTGTCGGCCAAACTTAAAGGAATACATTGCTTTTTTCATAACACCCGTATTATAAAACGGTGCGACACAGCCACTAAAATGAAATACACGCTTATTGCAAAGACATTCCTTTTTGGGTAACCCACAACATGAGCAAACCTTTGTGAAATCCACCGTTTCAGCCATTTCACTGCAGTATTCACACAAATCCTCGCCTTCGGGTATAATACTGTCACAGCTAATACAGGTATTAGGAAATAATGCCATTATAATAACCTTAAAAATATTCATTAAAAGCATTATCCTTTAAAAATTTTTGAAGTGCGGTATACCGCAGGGTTTTACGGTCGTTTTCAGCCATAGCGTACCAAAGAGCTTCTTCCCCAACGAGAATAAGCATTTTTTTCGCACGGGTCACCGCCGTATATAAAAGGTTTCGATACACAAGGCGTGAAGGCACGTCGCAAAGCGGAATAATAACATAATCATATTCACTGCCCTGACTTTTATGAACAGTAACTGCATAGGCAAGCTCTAATTCTTGCAAATCCTCAGCAAAATATGTAACTACCCTATCATCAAACCTTACCCTTAAAACACCGCCTCGAATATCAACATCTATAATATACCCGACGTCGCCGTTAAAGATACCGCTTCCCGTTTCGCCATTGTCCTTCGTAAAGGTAATGTCGTAATTATTTTTGATTTGCATAACCTTGTCGCCTTCACGAAAATAAACACCCTTATATGCAAGCTGTCGTTTGTTTTTTGTGAATGGATTAAGATTAGCCTGTAAAACGTTGTTTATATTAAAAGTTCCCGTATCCATCATACGTGATGGGCATAAAACCTGAATATCGGTTAATGGGTTCACACCATAAGCCTGGGGCAAGCGTTCACACACAAGCGAAACCAAGGTTTCAAGGGTTTGGTGCTTGTCCGCACGCTTCATAAAAAAGCAATCACTTCCGGGAAGGTTAAACTGCGCCTCATCACCCTTTATAATGGCGTGTGCATTGTTAACAATTGCACTTTGCGCCGCTTGTCTAAACACCTTTTTAAGCCTGATTGACGGAAAAATATCCGCCTCTAAAATATCACCTAAAACGTTGCCTGCGCCAATGCTTGGCAATTGGTCAGAATCCCCAACCAAAATAATTCGGCAAGAAAGCCTTAGGGCTTTAAGCAAATTATCAAACAAAAGCGCATCTATCATTGAAGCCTCGTCAATAATTATTACGTCACATTCAAGGGGATTTTTTTCGTTACGGTTAAAATATGGCTTATCGTTTTCGCCCCAGTCAACCTCTAGCATACGGTGAATTGTGCGCGCTTCCCTGCCCGTAAGCTCGGTCATTCTTTTAGCAGCGCGACCGGTTGGGGCTGCAAGCTCGATATTTAAATTTCGGTTTTCAAACAGTTTAATTATAGCGTTAAGAGTTGTGGTTTTACCGGTACCGGGGCCACCCGTCAAAACAAGAATACCGCTTTCAAATGCTTCAAAAATGGCACGGCGTTGTAAATCCTCAAACTTAATACCCAAACGGTTTTCAACATTTTCTATTTCAAGCTCGTCAACCGTTACCGCCGTATTTATAAACCGCTTTACCGAGCAAAGCCTTGCGGCAATATGCTCCTCAGCGTTATGGTATTCGGGAATGGATAAAAATTCCACACCGTCTATTTCTTCACTGTAAAGGCGGAAGCATTCAATAAGCCTGTCACAGCAAATTTCAGCCACCGATTCCTTAACCGATAAAAGCTTACAAGCCACATTAATAAATTTGTTACGTGGCAAGCAGGTATGACCGTTATATAAATTTTTTCTTAAAACGTATTCTAGCCCTGCCGAAACACGAAGCTCGCTTGACATATCAAATTGATTATCAACCGCAATTTCTTCGGTTAATTCAAAAGGAAAATCTATCCCCTCTTCACACAATACGTAAGGGTTAGACTTTATAATTTCAATGGCGTTAACACCAAATTTGCGGTATATACCAACACAACGGTCGGGTGCGATATTATACTTTGAAAGCATAACCATAATGTCACGCACGCCAAACTGTTTTTGATATTCTTCATGTATTTGCATTGCCTTTTGCATTGAAATACCCTTGAGATTTGCCATATCTGACGGATGGTTTTGAATAACGTTAAGGGTATCCTCACCAAATTTTTCAACAAGGCGCATAGCGGTAGTAGGGCCGACACCCTTAATTGCCCCCGATGATAAATACCGCAAAATTGCGGCTGAATTTTCGGGTGTGCGCTGTGTAAAGGACGAAACCTTAAACTGTTCACCATAGGTTGCGTGAACGGTATATTCACCCTCTAAATCGACCGAATCGCCCTCGTTTATAAAGGGCAAAGTGCCAACCACCACAATTTCTTCCGTTTTGGTTTTTAATACCGCCACCGTGTATGCGTTAGCTTCGTTGCGAAAGGTAATTTTACTTATAATTCCTGAAATTGTTTCCAATTATACCCTTCCTTTCACAACAAGCTTTATGCCATATTTATCCGCTATACTTTTACATTCCTCTACCATTTCAGCAGAAAAATTTTCACATACAGCAATTACACGGTCGGCAAATTTTGTGCCCATCCATTTATACTGTTCGCCAACAAACAGCATTTGTTGTTCTGCTGTGTTTTCCTTTAAAATTACAACCATACTTGACTGCATTTTTCTTTTTGGAAAAATTAATAGAAGCTTTAAATTATGTAACGCCTCGCAAAGTCCAAAAATGGAAAATACAAGAACAATAAAAATTAAAAACAGTTTCATAAACAATGACTCCCCCCGCTATATATTACGCGAGGAGAAATCATTAAGTTAAAACTACTTTTTAGTTATAGTAACAGTCGTTGTATACGAACCAACAACCCAAACGTTTTTATAGGTTTTAAATTTCATGATAACGGCAAGCGAATGTTGTCCCTCACCCTTATCAAGTAAATCAACCTGCGCTGTCAAAATGTCAGCAGTGATTTTATTAACCGAAGCCCTTGGGCCACAAATCTTAACGTTTCTAATAGTTGTTTGAGTGCTCTTAAGACCTGATTTAAGATTAACCGACTTAACCTGTGTTACGGTTATAGTCTTTTCGATATAGCCGGTTGTATTAATGCTTACGTTAAAGGTTTCAAAATTATCAACCAAGCGTACACCTTCAGGCAATTTGGGTGTTACCGCAAATTCCTTATTGCTAAGTGAAATTTGAGATACGTCAATAGCCGAAAGGTCAATTTTTGTTATTTTGTCAATAACCTCTGGATTGCCGATAATATCAACTTTAGCATGGTCAACCGTATATTTAATGGTTGACTTATCAAACCCGTTTGGAAGGTTTGTAAAGTCTGCTACAACAGGTACCGACTTTCGTTTAGATATAGGCACCTTAACTTTAACGTTTTCAGCATTAAGCGAAATATTTTCAAGTGAAATTTTCTTGCCGTCTGCATCATACAAATTAATTTCAGCGTCAAAGGTTTCGGTAGCAGATAATACACGATTAACGTCACAAACTGCAACAACCGACGCAATTTGGTTAAGCTTACTTCTTGGACCTGTAACGGTTAAAATATCGCCTTCAATACCGCTAACAATTCCTGCCTCTGCAACAAGACCGTTGGCAGCAGCAGCGCCCTTAGCATCGGCCTTTACCACAAATTCCTTTGTGTCGAAATAGTCAAACTCAACCTTAACAGTCGACGGTGAAATTGACAAAACCTCATAATTGGTTGATGACCTTGTTGCAACAACGTCAAGCTTATACTGACCAGGTTCGTCAACACTTGCAGCCGAAACGTAAACCGTAAGGTCTTCTGGGCGGAGTGATGATACAACATAAGAAGGCCCACGGACAACAACGCTGAACTTTTGGGAAGAAATGTCACCAACAATGTTCATGCTGTTTTCAGATGCAAAAGTATTTTCCATATTAACGCTTAGTGTAAGGTTTGTAAAGGTACGTTCACGCATGGGGTTTTCCTGTGTCATAATAACAAGCCAAAGGACAAAAGCCATAAAAATTGAAAGCGAAACGATAACCTTTTTATTGTAAAGTAAGCCCTTCAATTTGGAGGGGTTTAAAATTTTAAGTTTTTCAGCCATTTATAACCCTTCCTTTCATTGACCCTTTTTAAACGGATTAATATTTTTAAGCACCTTAACAACAGGTAAGGTTTTTTGTTGACTTTCGTTATCCAAAAGCAAACGACGAAGCTCAGCCGCTGCAGTTACAGCGTTATAATTACGTGTGATTTTACCACCCTCGGCGATTGAAATTGTGCCAGTTTCTTCCGAAACCACAAGCACAACCGCATCGGAGTTTTCACTCATACCGATAGCAGCACGGTGACGTGTGCCCATTGATGAGCTTGAAAGGTCAAGCGAGCTTAAAGGCAAAATACAACCTGCGGCATATATACGACCGTTACGAACGATTACAGCGCCGTCATGCAAGGGAGATTTGGGGAAGAAAATATTATTAACTACCGAAACCGAGGTTGCAGCATCAATAATGGTACCTGTATTAATAATTTCGCCAAGCTGTGTTTCACGTTCGAACACAATTAAGGCACCAATCTTTTTTTCTTGCATAAAGCCAGCCGCTTTGCAAATTTTATCAATACTTTCAGCCTGTACACTTTCCCGTTCGTCAAAAAGCTGAGTAGCCGTAAGCTTTGTGCGCCCTACCCTTTCAAGTATTCGGCGAAGCTCGGGTTGGAAAATTACCGCAGCAGCAATTATGATAAAATCAATAGCCTTTGACAAAGCCCACTGAATTGTAACAAGGTTCCACCACTTAGCAATTACGAAAACTGCAAGTAAAATCACCAAACCTTTAACAAGCTGACCGGCACGTGATTCACGTAAAAACACAATGCCCTGATAAATTACATAAGCAATTACAGCTATGTCAATAATATCAGCTATACCAATGTTTGCAACAGCGTAAACAACCTGATTCCAAATCATATACAGTGTATCTAAAAATTCGCCCAATTTTCAACATCCCTTCTCATGCGTGATTATATATTATATTTTAATCTAATCTATTTTATCACACGCGTGCGCATCATTCAATAGCGAAATTAAACTTTTTAAATATTTTTTGCGACATTTATTACTCTTTTTACCTCTTCTTGATTATTGAATACCGAAAATGACGCCCTAAGCACACCAGAATCGGCTGTGTTAAGGACTTTATGAGCCGTCGGCGCGCAGTGAAGCCCCGCTCGTAAAGCAATACCGTTTTTATCAAAATATGCCGATGCATCATCACTTCTTATTCCTTTTACGTTAAAGGGCATAAGCGGTGCATATTTATGCACTAGCGGCGGTTCGGTATAAAGAACAATTTTAGGGCATTTTAAAAGTCCCTCATAAAGCATTTTCAAAAGACGCATTTCTTTGTTGTATATTTGTGTTATGCCAATATTATTCACAAAATCCAGCCCTGCTGACAGCCCCGCTATTGCAGGCAAATTTCCAGTGCCGCTTTCTAACATTTCGGGCAGTATATCAGGCTGTAAAAATTCAAGTGAAGAGCTCCCTGTACCACCCTCGATAATGGTGTTTTCAATAGGCTTTCGGCATATTAAAATTCCTAATCCCATTGGTGCATATAAGCTTTTGTGAGGCGCAGCACACAGGTAATCTATGCACATTTTTTGCATATTTATTGGCAAAATACCCGCTGCTTGCGCCGCATCCAAGCAAAATAAAATTCCTCTTTTTTCACAAATTTTTGCAATTTCAGCAAAGGGTAAAATTTGCCCCGTAACATTCGAAACGGCCGTCATTATAACAAGCTTTGTGTTAATTTTCAGCTTACCTTCAAAATCGGAAATTGTCCTGTTATCATCTAAAAACACCTTGAAAGTATCATAACCTACACCCGTTTTTACAAGTGGTCGCATTACTGCATTATGTTCCAAATTTGAAACAACCGCATGGTCACCTTTTTTTAAAATACCTTTTATTACATAATTAAGTCCTTGGGTACAATTTTGGGTAAAAACCACCTGTTCGGCACCGTCGGCACCAAAAAAATCAGCGGTTTTTTGACGTGTTTTATAAACCAGTTCTGATGCTTTTGCAGACAATCTATGTCCGCTTCTTCCGGGATTGGCCGATAAGTTTTTTAACGCATAATCCACCGCATTTACAACCGACTGCGGTTTGTGTCCGCCTGTGGCTGCATTGTCTAAATAAATCATAAAAACCTCCAAAAAAAGCACCCCAATTTTTATTGGAATGCTTCTTAAATAATTAATATTACTCCTCGGCTATTTTAAGAATTTTAACACCGCCGTCATTTAAAATTTGCTCCGCCCTTGCTATATTTTCCGTTAAAATCAGCACGTATCCGCAGCCTAATGTTTTATCGCCGGTAATTCTTTCAATTTTAACCGAAAAGCCATGTTTTCGCAGTAAGTCCCTACCCTTCATAGCGTAGGTTACTGTTCCGGTAGCTATTAAATATCTTTTCATTTGATTCACTCCGCTGTTATATAATATGCAAACCAAATCAAACTGACAAATATTATTGCATTTCTTGCTTATAGTACTGCACGGTTACCATTAAAATTACCGGAAGAATCACCAACCCCACGCCACCGAAAAGCTTTAAGCCCAAATACATTGAAAACAGTATAAACAAAGGGTTAATACCCATTTGACGTGATACAATTTTTGGCTCTATAAAATTACGCACTACAACAATTATAATATACAAAGCCGCAATTCCCACCGCTAAAGTCGTATTACCTGTAAAAGCACAGTATAACGCCCAAGGAACTAAAATTATACCTGTTCCTAAAATGGGCAAAAGGTCAATTAAGGAAATTAAAAAAGCCCAAAAATATGCGTTTTTGATTTTTAAAATCAAAAAGCCTAACCACAATTCAAAAAAGGTTATTAGCATCAAAATAACATAACCTCTAAGCAACTTTAAAACGCCGTTAATAAGTATTGACTTTATACGCAAAAAACGGCTGTAATTTGTATTTCCAAAAAGTGATTTAATGAATTTTGAAAGTCCGTCATAATCCTTTGATATATAACACGCCGCCACAAGAGCAACCACTCCGCTAACAAAAACGGACGGTGCCGCCGTTAGAATATTTTTTATTGCCACGGTCAAAAATTCGGTAAGGTTTTTTACAATATTTTCAATTAATCCGCTTAAAGAAAATTCAACCCCACTTGGAAGATAGCCTGCAATGAAATCCTCAGCATTAGCAATTATATTGCTAAAGGCAGAAAAAATTTGCGGCAAAAAATTAATTATACCGGCCGACGACACAATAAGGCGGTATATTAAAAACACAAGTCCCGCACATACACCTAAATAAATTGTAGCAGACAAAACCACCGCACATAGTTGCTTTTTTATTCCTGTTTTTTTGCTTAAATAAATTGCAGGCTTTTGGGATAAAGCCGCAACAATTAGAGACAATAAAAACGGAAACATTCTTAAAAGCAAAAAACGGCTGATTATTACAGTTGTCAATATGATAACTAAAAGATAAATAAAGTTGATTAAAAAGTGCTTTTTTGCTTGTAGTTCCAAATATTTTTCACCTTTTTTCATAAATTTCATACAACTTATACATATATGTAAAAAAACACATTTAAGGGTTGATTTTTAAAGCTTTGTGTACTATAATTAAATACAACAGTTTTTATACGGGAGACACTTATGGAAAATTTGAACTATTTTTTAGTCAATTCTAAAGTCCTTCCAAGTGTGTTTGAAGGTGTTGTTTTAGCTAAAGAATTACTGGCTGACGGGCGTGCGCAAAACGCAAGTCAGGCGGCTAAAATGGCAGGAATATCACGAAGCGCCTTTTATAAGTATAAGGATTATGTATTTAAATATTCCGACAATGACCAAAAAACAATTACACTTTCGGCAAGACTTTCAGACAAAGCGGGGACCTTATCCTCCCTTACCACCGCTCTTTATGAATACGGCGTAAATATCTTAACGGTAAATCAGGCCATACCCATTAACGGCACAGCCGACGTTACATTAACTGTTAAAACAGACAATATTGTATGTTCTGTTGAGGATATGCTAAATTCGATTAAAGGTATTAACGGTGTAATTTCTATTAAAAATGTTAATGGAGGGAAAAATGATTAATATTGCCATTATGGGTCACGGCGTTGTAGGTTCTGGTGTAGCTGAAATTTTAATTAACCACAACCAACGAATTGCAAACCGTGTTGAAAATGAAATTAATGTAAAACACATTCTTGATTTAAGGGATTTTGATGTTGCTTACAGCAATAAATTTACAAAAGATTTTAACGATATTTTAAATGATGACAGCGTTTCAGTTGTTGCCGAGGTTATGGGCGGCTTAACCCCTGCATACGACTTTGTAAAGGCTTGTTTAGAAGCCGGTAAAAGTGTTGTTACTTCAAATAAAGAATTGGTTGCCGCAAAAGGCGCCGAGCTTATAAAAATTGCTAACGAAAAAGATGTTAGCTTTTTGTTTGAAGCAAGTGTTGGCGGCGGTATTCCTGTTTTACGCCCGTTAGCTAACTGCCTTGCCGCAAACGAGGTTAAAGAAATTTGGGGTATTTTGAACGGAACCACAAACTACATTTTAAATAAAATGATAGTGGATAATATGGACTTTGATACCGCACTGAAGCTTGCGCAGGATTTAGGCTTTGCCGAAAAAAATCCCGCCGCAGACGTAGAAGGTCACGACGCTTGCCGTAAAATTTGTATTTTAGCGGCTCTTGGCTTTGGCAAGCACGTTTATCCCGAACAGGTTAAAACCGAAGGTATTACCAATATATCGCTTGACGACATCGAATATGCTGACGGCTTTGGCGCAGTAATTAAGCTTATCGGCCATGCCAAAAAGCAAAACAACGGTAAAATTATAGCATCTATTCGCCCCACCCTTGTTAGTCGCGAGCATATACTTTCAAGCGTTAACGGCGTATTTAACTGCGTCGTAGTTGACGGTGACCAAACAGGCGAGGTTGCATTTTACGGTAAAGGCGCCGGCAAAGAAGCAACTGCAAGTGCCGTCGTTGCTGATATTATTGATGCTATCCGCCACCAAGGTGTTAAGAAATATCTTGACTGGCAAGATGGCTTTGAGGGTTATGTTGACAGCACAATTGACGAGGTTGGTAAATATTACGTTACCTTAAATAGTGATAGCTATGAAGATTTAAAGGCTGAATTTGTCACCACCTTTAAAGATTGTTTTGAAAGCTATGTATTTAACGAATACCGTAAAGAAATTGCCGTTTTAACTAATGAATTACCAAAGTCAAAGATTGAAGAAAAGTTAAACGGTATGTTACAGCTTAAAAATTATAAAATTTTGCACACCATGCTTTAATACGGAGGTATTATAAATGTCACTTATAGTTAAAAAGTTCGGCGGCTCATCTGTTGCCAATGCCGAAAAGGTATTAAACGTTGCCAACATTATTATTGAAGATTATAAAAAAGGCAACGACGTTGTTGTTGTTGTTTCTGCTCAAGGCGATACTACCGACGATTTAATTGAAAAGGCTAAAGAAATTAATCCCGCAGGCCCTTCAAAACGTGAAATGGATATGCTTTTATCAGCGGGCGAACAAATTTCAATTTCGCTTTTGGCAATGGCTATTGAAAAGCTTGGCTACCCCGCTATTTCACTTCTTGGTTGGCAAGCTGGCTTCCAAACTGACAGCCACTATTCCATCGCGCGTATAAAGAAGGTTGATAGTGAACGTATCAGGGCTGAAATTGCTAAAAAGCACATTGTAATTGTTGCAGGCTTCCAAGGTCTTAATAAATATGATGATATCACAACTCTCGGCCGTGGTGGTTCTGACACAAGCGCTGTTGCTATTGCCGCTTCAATGAAGGCCGATTTATGCCAAATTTATACCGACGTTGACGGCGTATATTCTGCCGACCCACGTAAAGTCCCTAATGCAGTTAAGATGGATGAAATCAGCTATGACGAAATGCTAGAGCTCGCTACTCTTGGTGCACAGGTACTTAATAACCGTTCGGTTGAAATGGCTAAAAAATATAATGTTGAATTAGAGGTTCGTTCTAGTCTTGAGCCTACTAAGCGTGGTACAATTGTAAAGGAGATTACAAAAATGGAAAAAACTTTAATTAAGGGCGTTGCCAAGGACAATAACGTTGCAAGTATTTCGGTAGTAGGTCTTAAGGATGCTCCCGGTGTTGCATTTAAGATTTTCAATAAGGTTTCACAAGCAAAAATTAACGTAGATATTATTTTACAATCTATTGGTCGCGACGGCACAAAGGACATTACATTTACCGTTCCTGAAAGTGATGCCCAAGCAGCAATTGATGCAGTTAACGAGCTTAGCGATAGCCTTAACTTCCAAAGCGTTACATCTGATTCATCAATTTCAAAGGTTTCTATCGTAGGCGCTGGTATGGAATCTAACCCCGGTATTGCTTCTAAAATGTTTGAAGCATTATCAGATGCTGGGATTAACATTCACATGATTTCAACAAGCGAAATTAAAATTTCAGTTTTAATTGATGCTAAATATGCAGATGCGGCTGTTCTTGCAGTTCATGACAAATTCTTTGCATAATCAATTAAACGGCGGTTTTACCGCCGTTTTTTATTTTACTCTTGCAAAAATATTAAATACCAAGTATAATATGGTTAATAATTAGTAAAGGGGAATTTTCCTTTGGAAAAGGACGCAGTTTCAGCAGGCGTTAATAACGCAGGCGGTCTTTTCAGCACAGCTGAAGTAAGAATTTTAATTTGTTATATTTTATCATCACTTGGTGAAGCCGTTCCCGGCAAGCTTTTGGCTGACACACTTCATTACGAAGGTATAGCTAACTGTTTTGAGGTGAACGATTCTATTGCCCGTCTTGTTAATAACGGTCAATTAAAGGTTGTTGACGAAGCGGATGATACATATATAATAACTGAAAGCGGCAAATACGTTGCAAATACTTTAAAAACAACACTTTCCTTAACCGTTAAGCAACGTGCTTACGATGCGGCATATAAAATGCTCGCACGCTTTAAGCACGCTAAGGAAACCGATATTAAAATTTCACGTGACGGCAACAAAACCTTTATCACTTGCTCTGCCATGGATGGTGAAACGCCCTTTATGACGGTTAAAATGCTTGCCTGTGACGAAGACCAGGCACTTCACATTAAAGAAAAGTTTTTAAGCGACCCTTCAAAAATTTATTCAACCATTATTGATATGCTTACCAAATAATTTAAGCCTCACTTTCGTGAGGCTTTTAATTTTATATAGTCGGCACCAAAAGCATACTGCCATCGTTTACATATTCGCCCTTAATATCATTAATTTTAATAATTTCATCAACACTGGCATTATAAAGCCGTGCAATATCCCATACACATTCCTGACCCGAAACAAAATACACTGTCAAAGCGCAGCTGTTGTGCTTTGGCTTTAATTTTTGTTCATTCAGCTTCAAATCCGCAACAAGCTCTATTCCCTGTTTTTCCAAAACAGCGGCATTTAGGGCCAAATCTGTCCTTATTTCAAGCATTGTAGGTGAATTAATGGTATATCCGCAAGAAATCACGCTGATTTCAGGCTGACATTCTAACACGTCGGTTATATTATTAAGGGAATGTGCGTATTCAAAATCAAGCGGTTTTTCAATAAAAACGGTTTCTCCGTTTTCATTTATACCTACAACGCTGACAATTAACACACCGCAAACAACCATTTTACCATCATTAAATTTTGGCTTTACCGACTGTACATCACACCACAAATCAAGCACTGATGTTAGCCCTTCGTTTATAGTAACGTTTTCCTTAAAATGAAAACGTTCTTTAATATTGTCGCAAATTTTTGTAAAGGTTACTTTATCACGCACAATATCAGCTTCAAAACGGCGCGAAAATGCATCGCAAATAATCGGTACGGCATCGTCACAATACGCCTGACTACAAAGCAAAAGCTTTGCATTTAGCATAAAGCTTTTACACTCTCCCGAAGCATTCGTTTTTGACTTAACGTCTAAAAATGCAAGCAAAGTTTTAGTTTCGCATTGACAATTTTCGGTTACACCCTGAATATCAACAACCTGACTAAAGGGAATTAACGTTTTCACCACTTGCGGATTTTTACTGTTTTGGGCGCAATATGTAATATTCACCGATATTTCGCCCTTGTTCATTACCTTATCAGATATAATTTTGCAGTCCGTAACAGTTGGATAAGCATCATAACGGATTATTTTTTCAATTGGTAGGTTGCCGTCTGATAAAGCAATTTCTTCCTCAATAAGCAAATATTTTTCAGCATATCCCATCGGCGAGGTTGCCGGCGCCGTTGACCGTCTTGCTTCGATATTGCAGTCGTCTATATCCGAAATTACAGTTTTGCACTTGCGGCAAAATAATTTAAAATTAATAGTTACCGCACCATGAATATCAACCTTTCGGCCACTTACCGCGCGACAGTTTATATAATCGGTTTTTGCACTGGCATACAAATCACAGCCGTTTGTATCCACATCCACTTCACGCACCTTGTTAAAGGGATATTGGTATTCGTAAGAACAAAGGTTGTTGTTAATATCACAATATAAAAGCGTTATACAAACACTTCCATCAACCGAAATGCTTTTATCGTTTAAAGATTTTGCCGCAATTCTGGCAGCAGTTTTGCATTTGAAAATTTTTGAAATATCTGGGCAATACTCAGGCAGGGTAAATTCAATGTCAATCGGCTGTTCACAGCTATCCGTCCAGATGTTTTCATTTGTATAAACATCAGTTTTAAGGGCTTTGTTATCCATAATATTTTCCTCTCTTTAAAACTTGTTATTAAAGTATATGAAAGGAAAACTGCATATATGACAAACCCCCGTCGATGACGGGGGCTATTTTTATTCAAGTTCGAAAGCGCCTGTATAAAGACTGTAATACTTGCCTTTTTGTTTAATTAAATCATCATGGCTGCCACGTTCAATAATTTCGCCCTTATCAAGCACCATTATAACGTCAGAATTCTTAACAGTTGAAAGGCGATGTGCAATAACAAATACCGTTCTACCCTTCATAAGACTATCCATACCCTTCTGCACAATAGCTTCGGTACGGGTGTCAATGCTTGAAGTCGCTTCGTCAAGAATCATAACCGGTGGGTCAGCAACAGCGGCACGTGCAATTGCAATTAACTGACGTTGACCTTGCGAAAGGTTTGAGCCGTTGTTTGAAAGCTCAGTTTCGTAACCATTAGGCAAACGGGTAATAAAATCGTCCGCACCTGAAAGCTTAGCAGCTTTAATGCATTCCTCATTGGTTGCATCCAAACGTCCGTAACGGATATTATCCATAACCGTACCAGTAAAGAGGTTGGTTTCCTGCAAAACAATACCTAATGAACGGCGCAAATCGGACTTTTTAATCTTATTAATATTAATACCATCATAACGAATTTTACCGTCGGCAATATCGTAAAAACGGTTAATAAGGTTGGTGATAGTGGTTTTACCTGCACCCGTAGCGCCTACAAAAGCCACCTTTTGACCCGGTTTTGCATATACGCTAACATTACGTAAAACTTGTTTGCCCTCTGTATAAGAAAAGTCAACGTTGTTCATTGTAACATCACCGCAAAGCTCGGTATAGGTGATTGTACCGTCACCATGTGGATGCTTCCAAGCCCAAAGACCTGTTCTTTCTTCACATTCCACAATGTTTCCGTTTTCATCCTTTTTAGCGTTTACAAGTGTTACGTAACCCTCGTCAGCTTCGGGAATAGCGTCCATAACCTCAAAAACACGCTGCGCGCCTGCAAGGCCCATTACAATTGAGTTTATTTGCTGTGAAAGCTGGTTTACGTTACCTGTAAACTGCTTTGTCATATTTAAGAAAGCCACCACAATACTAATTCCCAAGGGTTGCATTAATAAACTAATGTTTGGCACCTTTAAAAGCAACAACAAACCGCCAACCGCAACGATTACAACGTATAAAATGTTGCCTATATTCATATTAATAGGACCTAAAAGGTTTGCATAGGTATTTGCACGGCGGCTGTCTTCGCATAATGCTTCATTTACCTCGTCAAACTGCGCTTGTACCTTATCTTCATGGCAGAAAACCTTAACAACCTTTTGACCGTTCATAATTTCCTGAATAAAGCCTTCGGTTTTACCAATTGCTTTTTGTTGGCGCATAAAATATTTAGCCGAACCGCCACCAACCTTTTTGGTAACAAAGAAAAGGAAGAATATGCCCACAAGCACAACAAGTGTCAACCAAAAGCTGTATGACAGCATTATTACAAACACGGTAATAACAACAATACCTGCTTGTAAAATTGAAGGAATTGACTGTGAAATAAGCTGACGAAGTGTGTCAATATCATTTGTGAAATGACTCATAATATCACCGTGCTTGTTGGTGTCAAAGTATCTAATGGGTAAATTTTGCATACCGTTAAACAGGGTTTTACGCATTTTACCAAGAAAGCCTTGGGTGATATATGCCATAAGCTGTGTTTGTGTAATTACAGCCGCAAGCGAAACAACATAAAGCGAAATTAAAATAATTATACGTGGAATAATTTCCTTTGCGGCGTTATCCCAGTCGCCACTTGCTTGATAATTTGTAATAATCTTAATTATCTGTTCGTTAAAAATTGCAGGAGCCGTTGCAACAAGAGAAACAAAAACTATGCAACAAAGCACCAACGGAAACAACACAGGATAAAACTGAAACAGCATTTTTAAAACACGCTTAAGTGTTGCACCGCTAAATTTAGGTTTGCCGTGCGGCATACCACCCGGACCTCTACCCTGTGGCCCTTTGAAATTAGGCGTTCTCATTGCTGTCACCTCCGTTAGTTTGTTGCTCGTATACTTCACGGTAAATATTGCTTGTATTCATAAGCTCATTATGTGTACCAATATCAGCGATTTTACCGTTTTCCATTACGATAATTAAATCAGCATCCTGAACTGAAGCCACACGCTGAGCAATTATAATTTTTGTAGTATCAGGAATAAACTTTTTAAAGCCTTGGCGAATAAAGGCATCAGTTTTAGTATCAACCGCACTTGTTGAATCGTCTAAAATTAAAATCTTGGGCTTTTTAAGAAGTGCACGTGCAATGCAAAGGCGTTGCTTTTGACCGCCCGACACGTTCGAGCCGCCTTGTTCGATGTAGGTATCATATCCGTCGGGGAAGGTTGCAATAAATTCATCGGCTTGTGCAAGCTTGCAGGCTTCTATCATTTCCTCGTCGGTTGCATTTTCGTTACCCCAACGCAAATTATCTTTAATTGTGCCTGAAAACAACTGATTCTTTTGAAGCACCATTGCAACGCTGTCACGCAAGGCTTTAATATCATATTCCCTAACGTCAACCCCGCCAACAGTAACCGTACCGGCTGAAACGTCATATAAACGTGGTATAAGCTGTACAAGAGACGATTTACTAGAGCCTGTACCGCCAATAATACCCACCGTCATACCCGACTCAATTTCAAGGTTTATGCCTTCTAATGCGTCACGCTTTGCTTCCTTGTTGTATTTAAAGCTAACGTTATCAAACTTAATCGAGCCGTCTTTAACCTCATAAATTGGATTTTCGGGGTTAACAAGGTTTGATTCCTCATTTAAAACCTCGCAAATACGCTTCATTGATTCAAGAGACATTGTAATCATTACATAAATCATTGAAAGCATCATAAGCGACATAAGAATTTGCACACCGTAAGTAAGCATAGCCGAAATTTGTCCAACGTTTACGTCAAGACCCTTGCTGTTAATAACAAGGTACGAACCCAAGAACAAAATTACAACCGAATTAAAATACATACAAAACTGCATTAAGGGCGTGTTAAAGGCAACAATGCGTTCAGCCTTAGTGAAGTCCTGTGTAATGCCGTCAGCCGCAGCGGCAAACTTTTGCTTTTCATATTCTTCTCTTGAAAAGCCCTTTACAACACGCATGCCGCGAACATTTTCTTCAATAGATTCGTTAAGCTTGTCATACTTTTTGAAAACACGTCTGAATGCAGGCATAGCCTTTTTTGCCACCAATAAAAGACCTATTATAAGCACAGGTACAACCACAACGAATGAAGTTGCAAGCGCACCACCCATTGTGTAAGCCATAATTATTGAAAAAATAAACATCATTGGGCTACGCACAGCAGTTCTGATTATCATCATATAAGACATTTGCACGTGTGTAATATCGGTTGTAAGACGGGTTACAAGCGAGGTAGACGAAAATTTATCAATATTGCTGAAAGAAAAATTTTGTATTTTTTGGAACATATCACGGCGCAAATTTTTTGCAAAGCCTGTTGCCGCTTTTGAACAGGTAATTGCCGCAATACCGCCACAACAAAGTGACAAAAGCGCCATTCCAATAAGAATAATACCCGTTTTAATAAGCACACCAATTTCTGTTCCTGCTTCGATTGAATCAACAAGGTCAGCAGTAATAAATGGAATTGCAACCTCAATCAAAACCTCACCCATAATAAAGATTAAGGTTAAAATTGAAGGCAGTTTATATTCCCTAATTGACTTTGCTAGTGTTTTAATCATTTTCGTCCTCCAAATTATTAATCAATCTATCGATCATACCTAAAAACTGTTCAATTTCCGAATCAGTAAAGCCTTTTCTTAACAAGGCTTCACGGCGGTCAATATCATTCATAATTTCTTCGTGAATTTTAACCGCTTTATCGGTAAGTATAATTTTTTTAAGTCGTGCGTCATTTTCAACGCTTTGACGGATAATAAAACCGTTTTGTTCCATCGTTTTTAATATATTACTTGCAGTTGAACGCCTTATTGAAAAACGTTCTTCAAAATCACGTTGAAAAATTTCTTTATCACGGTTGTCATATAAATAATGAATAGCCCAGCCATTTACCCCTTTGGGCAAAACTATTTTACCCGTATCGGCACTTTTTTCAATATCACGCTTAATATAATTTGACAAACGGCGGATATTAAAACCTATGTTTTTTTCACGTTGCATAACACACCACCCCATAAAATTGTTAGCACCCTAACATTATAATACTGTACCCCTTTAAAGTCAATATGAGTCACATAATTTTTACAGTTTTTTAATAAAAAAGCGCCCTTTTGCAAGAGCGCTTAAAATATAATTATTTTTTCATTGAAATTGCTTTTTTAGCTTTTTCCACGATATTTATTGCACGAAGGCCGAATTCATCCAAAAGCTTAACTGCGGGGCCCGAATGACCGAATTCATCATAAACGCCAAGCTTAACAACAGGAACAGGATATTCCTCGGCAACACATTCAGCCACCGCACTGCCAAGACCGCCAATAACCGAATGTTCTTCTGCGGTAACAATTGCGCCTGTTTCCTTAGCGGCTTTAATAATAATTTCGGTATCCAAGGGCTTAATTGTTGCAATGTTAATAATACGTGCGCTTATTCCCTCTTGCTTTAAAAGCTCATAAGCACCAAGTGCTTCGTTAACCATAAGACCTGTTGCGACAATTGTTACGTCGTTGCCTTGTTTAAGTTCAACACCCTTACCGATTTCAAACTTATAGTCGTCATCAAATACAACGGGTACAGCTAAACGACCGAATCGCATATAAACAGGGCCGTCGTGTTCCATTGCGGCATACACAGCCTTTTTAGCTTCGGTTTCATCTGCAGGGTTAATAATTGTCATACCGGGGATTGTGCGCATTAAAGCAATATCTTCATTGCATTGGTGGGTTGCGCCGTCTTCACCAACCGAAATACCAGCATGGGTTGCGCCGATAATTACGTTAAGGTGAGGATAACCAATAGAGTTGCGCACCTGTTCAAAAGCACGACCTGCCGCAAACATTGCAAATGATGAGCAAACAACCTTTTTCCCTGTTGCTGCAACACCTGCCGCAATGCTTACCATATTTTGTTCAGCAATACCGCAGTCGTAAAATCTTTCTGGGAAAGCCTTTTTAAACACACCTGTTTGGGTAGCGGCAGCCAAGTCCGCATCCAAAACAATGAAATCGTCACGTTCTTCGCCAAGCTCTACAAGAGCAGCACCAAAAGCGGCTCTTGTTGCTACTGTTTTAATATCTGCCATTTTCGTACTCCTCCTTAACCTAATTTTTCAAGCGCTTCTTTAAGCTCAGAAACTGCCTGTGCCGCTAATTCATCATTAGGTGCGGCACCATGCCAATTAACTGCATTTTCCATATAAGAAACGCCCTTACCCTTAACGGTATTTGCAATAATTGCAACAGGCTTATCAATTGTTTCAGCTTTCTTTAAAGCAGCTTCAATTTGGTCAAAATCATGACCGTCAATAATTATAGTATGCCAATTAAATGCTTCAAACTTTTTATCAATAGGTGCTGCTGAGTTTACTTCTTCAATAGTACCGTCAATTTGAAGACCGTTATAATCAACAAATGCTGTAAGGTTGGAAAGACCCTTATTTGCGGCAAACATCGCTGCTTCCCATACTTGACCTTCTTCAATTTCACCATCGCCCAAAATTGCATAAACCTTATAATTATCACCAAAATGCTTAGCAGACAAAGCCATACCAACAGCGCAAGAAATGCCTTGGCCGAGTGAGCCACTTGACATATCAACACCAGGAATATGCTTCATATCGGGGTGACCTTGCAAAATACTGCCCTGCTTACGAAGGGTGGTTAAAATGCCGGTATCAAAAAATCCACGATGCGCAAGCACTGAATATAGTGCGGGTGCGGCGTGACCTTTTGATAAAACAAGTCTATCACGGTCGGCTTTCTTAGGGTTTTTAGGGTCGATGTTCATATGTGCAAAATAAAGATAGGTCAAAATATCCGCACAGGAAAGCGAACCGCCTGGGTGACCCGCCTTTGCACTGTGGATACTTTCAATTATCCCTATTCTAACCTGTGTTGCGGTTTTCATAAGGGAAGTTTTTAATGCAGCGTCCATCTTTTTCCATCCTTTCAGTTTGTAAAAATTTCAGTTAAATAATCTATAAAATCGGCAACAGCGCCATTTTTACAGCCACCGCCGACAAAATCAGCTTCTTGCTTAATTTCGTCAGGCGCTTCAGCAGTTGTAGCGCTTATATCCGCATTTATAAGCATTGTTAAATCGTTATAATAATCGCCTATTGCAAAGCGTTTACCATCTTTAATTTTCAAAATATCACAAAGCCTTTCAATTGCAACCTGCTTTGTAGTACCAAGTAAGGTTTGCTCCAAATAATTGCGCTTTGTGCCGTCAATAAAGGTGCAAACATTTAAAAAGCTTGAATTCGATTCTTCTTTATTTATTATTTGGTTAATTTTATCGTAATCATTAGCCGAATTTAATAAATAAATAACCTTGTTCCATTTAATTTTATTAGCTTCTTCAAAAGTGATTTCGGTAGTTTCAAGCTGTTGGTCACGCTGATGGTCATCGGTTTCTTTGGTACGTGAAAGGGTAAAAACTCTTTCACCTGAATGAATTTCAATTCCACAGTTTAACTCACTGTTCAAAACATCATTCGCAAAACGGTAATCACATTTATCCAAAACACGTTCATATAAAATTTCTTTAGCATTATAATCGTAAATAATGCAACCATTAGAAACAACCGACGGTGAGATTTTTGGAATAGCGTTAATTACATTTGAAAAACCCGCCAAATTCCTGCCTGTAGCAATTGAAAAACGTCCGCCTTCGCTTATGAAAAAATTGATTTTATCAATATTTTTTTGTGGTATTACACCGCTTTCAAGTAAGGTGCCATCTATATCACAAAGCAAAATTGCGCCTTCGAAAATACCCATTTATAGCCCCTTTAAAAACTTTTTAAAATATTCTGGAAGTTCAGATTCAAATTCAAGATGTTCATTTGTAATAGGATGAATAAATCCAACCCTTTTAGCATGTAGGCATTGGCCCGACAATGACGTAATAACCTTTTTTGGTCCGTAAACATCATCCCCTGCAACCGGGTGGCCGATATAAGCCATATGAACACGAATTTGGTGTGTACGTCCTGTTTCTAAACGTAATCTTACGTGGGTAAAATCCCCAAAACGCTCAAGAACCTTATAATGCGTAATTGCATGCTTGCTTCCCTTATCGGTAACAGCCATTTGCTTTCGTTTTACAGGATGTCTACCAATAGGAGCATCAATTGTGCCGCTATCATTTTTTAAGTTGCCATAAACCACCGCTTCATATTCACGTGTGAATGAATGTTCCTTAATTTGTTCGGCAAGACCGTTATGGGCAGCATCGTTTTTAGCCACCATTAAAAGACCGCTTGTATTTTTATCGATTCGGTGTACTATACCTGGGCGCATTACCCCATTTATACCGGATAACGATTCGCCGCAATGGTGCATTAAAGCATTAACAAGCGTACCATCAAAATTACCTGCCGCAGGATGAACTACCATTCCCTTTGGTTTATTAACTACTAAAAGGTCGTCATCTTCATAAACAATATCAAGCTCGATTTCCTCGGGGGTTATGTCGTATGATATTGGGTCAGGCAAATTTAAAACAACCTCGTCACCCATTTGTAGCTTAACGTTTTTAGCCGCGGCCTTGCCATTTACAAAAACACAGCCTTCTTCAATAAGCTTGGCTGCACGTGAACGGGTTATTTCATCCATTTCGGTCACAAAAACATCTAGCCTTATGCGGTTGTTATTATCACAAATCTTGACTATTTTCTTCATTTTCAAAAGTCTTTATGGTGTGAACAGCCATTTTTGCCTTCATATCTCTTATCGTATCTACAACAAAGTAAAGCATCAAAAGTGAAACGCCAACAACGATTGCGCAATCAGCCACGTTAAACACCGGAAAGGTTGGCCAAAATTCAAAATGCAAAAAGTCAATCACGTTGCCATCACGGAAAATACGGTCAATCATATTACCTAGACCGCCAAAAAGTATAAGTGACATTGCCCATAAAACAAGTTTGTTTTTTGCGCCCCACTTAAAAAGCATTGCAATGCAAACAAGCATAATAATAATTGTCATAGTTAATAGACCCCAGGTATGACCCTGCATAATGCCCCATGCTCCGCCTTTATTATGTATATACACAATATCAATAATACCTTTTATAAAATCGGCACCTTCACCTAGACTGAAATTAGTCATAATTAAATATTTAGTATACTGGTCAGCCGCTAATACAACTGCACCAAATAATAATGCCAAAATGTATGAAATCAAAACTATACCTCCCCAAAGGTGTTATAAGACCTTTATTCTTCTGATTTTACAAAAAATCCATTATCATCAACTGAAGGTATTTCCTTAGTATCATCAGTGGCGATAAAGCTTTCAGCCTTAGGAACTTCATTAAGCTTTGCAGTAATAACCTGTGTCATTCTTTCGGGGTCCATTTGAACAGCATCGGGAATTTCCTGTAAAATACTTAAATGCTCTTTATACTTTGAAGTAACAGCCGATTTAAATGCCGCAACCTCAAGCTTTAATTTGTCAAACAAAACCTGCTGTCTTTGAACGCTATCATTAGCAGCCTCAGTAATACTATCAGCCTTGATTTTTGCATTTTTAACCATTTCTGAAAGCTCGGTTTCAAGGTTTGCCTTGCGTTCTGCCGCCTGTATTTCAAAGGTTGCTCTCATTTCCTTTTCTTGCGCCGCAAGTAATGCTATTTTCGCTTCGGCTTCATTTATCATTTCGTCGCTTTGGCTTTTAGCATCAGCAACAATTTGTTCTGCAAGCTTTTGCGCATTTAAAAGCACGCTTTGAATACTGTTTTTAGAATGTTCAGCCGTATCAATTTCATTTTGAAGTCTTAAAACCTCGGTTTTATATTCGTTAACTATTTTTTCAAAATTTTCATAATCGGATGCAACCTTATCAAGCAAGGTTTCAACCTCTTCAGGCTTGTAACCGCTCATTGATTTTGAAAAGCCAACCTTTTTAATTTCTTCAGCAGTAAACATAGTTTTGTTAACTCCCTTTAAAAATATTTTTTAAATTCCAATATAATTCTATCCTTGCGGGTTTTACCGTCGGTTTTGCCGATTATATACTTACCCTTACCACGTACAGTTAAAGCATCGCCCGTATTAATTTGCCTTGTGATTTTTTCACAAACCTGTGAATTAATTGAAACAACACCTGCTTCAATTAATTGGTTAGCCGTGCCGCGTGATAAATTTGTCAAAGCCGCAACAACACAGTCCAGTCTTAAAGAAGACACGGTAACAGTTCCGCTTACAAGGCTGTCGCCCTGTGGCAACGGCAACGAAAAGCCGTCAGACATGGCTACCCCAACCCTTCCAATTACTGAAAGGTTGTTTTTAACAAATGATAAAACATCATTTTTAAAAAACACAACCGCCCTGCCGTTTTCAACCAAAATATCGCCAACACTTTCACGCACAATGCCAAGTGCCATTATTGCGCCCAGAAAATCTCTATGGCGCAACTCATCAGCAGTACGGTAGCTAAAGGTTATAGCTGTTATAGGAAATTCAACACCGTCGCACCAATCGGGCATACAGCACAGCATAACACGCTGCGCCCCCTCATAACCACCGAAAAGGCAAAATTTAGCATTGCGTTTTTCTAACGTTTTTTTTGCTAAAGATACTTCCTCCAAGCTTAAAAAACCAAAAAATTTAGGTTTTGAAGTTTTTTGCGCAATGGTGAGTGTATCGTTTATACGGGCAATAAATATTTCACTTTCCATTAAAAATACATGCGGTTTTCTTCAAATTCTTCAAGCATTAATTCGCCCATAACGTCAACGTCAGCGGGAACAATGATAAAGGTTGAAACCGCAACCTTACGAATGTTGCCGTGATTAGCATAAGCAGCACCGCTTAAAAAGTCGATAATACGTCTTGATAAATCACGGTCGCAAATTTCAAGATTTAAAACAACTGTTTTTCTTGCATTAAGATGGTCTGCAATACCGGTTACGTCTTCAAAGCGTTCAGGCTTTACAAGCACAACCTGCATACCGTTTGCTTGCTGAAGGTTCTTTTTACCGCCAATAACGCGAGGTGTTGTGTCACGCTTAATTTCAGGCTGTGCCCTTTTCCTAGGTGCAACCTCTTCTACCATTTCGTTTTCATTTTCGAAATCGTCCTCATCAGGAATTGTCATAATGTTTTTAATGTTGTCAAAAATACTCATTTTTGAATCCTCTCTTTATTTGAAATTTTATTTTTTTAAATATAATAACGTTTTCCGAACAAGGCAGTGCCAACCCTTACAAGATTGGCTCCCTCTTCAATAGCTATGTCAAAATCGTCAGACATACCCATTGAAAGAAAGTTCATAAAACAATTATCAATGTTTTTAGATTTTATATCAACAAAAAGCTGATACATTTCTTTAAAATATTTGCGATTATTTTCAGGATTATCGCACATTGGCGGAATGGCCATAAGACCACAAATTCTAACATTCGGCAAATGGTTAATTTCTTTAATGCCTTCTAATAAATTTTCAGGCGTAAAGCCCCATTTAGAATCCTCGTCCCCAATATTTATTTCAAGTAAAACATCCATTACCTTACTTTTCTTAGCCGCTTGCTTTGAAATTTCTTTAGCAAGCTTTATAGAGTCGACCGAATGGATAAGCTCAACCCTATCAATAATATCCTTAACCTTATTGGTTTGCAAATGGCCAATAAAGTGATGATGCACATCAATAATACCATCCTGCTTTGACAAAAGCTCCTGTACTTTATTTTCACCAATATAACTAATGCCATTGTTAATTGCATAGTTAATGGTATCAATATCAACAGTTTTTGTGGCGGCAAGAAGAATTACGTCATCCTTTGTTTTGCCCACCTTTGCAAGTGCGGCGTTAAATTTATCCTTAACGGCTTTATAATTTAAATCAAATTCCTCAGCCGATAATTTTTCCATCATAAAGGTTTCGTCCTTTCACAATTACCTGATCGTAAAGCCTTAACTGACCATCGGTATCTAGCTTATTGCAAATCATCATATTGTCGGTTGAATATAAAATTTCAATCGGCACAAACTTCGCCTGCATACCCTTAACGATATAAACACCGGTTTGTCCGTCAACAACACGAAGAGCCTTTTTAGAAACCTTAAGCCCGCTGTATTCACGACTCACCACCGTCATTGGACCGCTTCGCATTGAGGCTAGTTCAGCATTCATTTCGTTACAAGCAAAAATTATAACCGCATCACTTGAACTGCTTGAAGCGTTGATTTGCTTTACTGTAACAGGTAACACAGGAGACGATTTAACCGAGGTATAAATCTTTAAGGAATCGCCTTCCTTATAGTTATGTGATTCACTAATAGAAACCTTTGCGGCAATATACCACTCGTAGTCGGAAACTATTTTACCTACAACGTTAGCTGCATTTTTGTTATAGCTTAAATTATTTAAAAATTCGGGTGTAACGTCGGAAAGCTTATTTGCGTCAAGCACAGCTTCATAGCCGTCTGTTTTAGAAAGGAAATAACCCGACTGTGTAGCTTTAACATCACCTATAACCCCTGTAAGACCTGATTTTAAGGCTGCCAGCTGCGAATTTAAAGCTTCAAGCTGACCCGCAAATGAAGCAGTATTACCCATAGCGGCTTGGCGACGATTAAGGGCAAAAAGCAGTTCCTCACTTGTTTTTGGAACCTCACCAAAGTTATCATTTGCGGCCGACATAACAAGTGAATTAAGATTTTTATTAACACGTGTATTTATAAGCTCTAAATTTGCGGCTTCAAGGTCGTTAAATGACAAAATGTCGTTAATGTCCTTAATTTTATTTTCTAGCGTTTCAATTTGACTTAGGGTTATCGAAGCGGCTTCACTGCCGTAAATATTAGCAATAGTGCCGTTTTTTGAAACACGCTCACCGTCTGAAATTAAAAAGTGTAATACACCGGTATTATCATTGGTGACAAGTATTTCATTACGAATAATTACACCGGTAATTTTAAAACCATTATTAGCGGTGTAAAAAACAACGCTTTCGGTGGTAACGGGCTTATAAAATGCAGAAACCGCTTGATTTAATAAAAATGCAATAGCTAAAAAAGCCAATGCAAGCTTAATAAGCATGTTCTTTTTCATAAGCTTATACCTCCTTTAAAAAATTGTTTGCTAAATACAAAGCTGTTTCACAGCAATTAATATCCTCATCGGGATATACCCAATTAATGCGCTCGTCACGGTTAAACCAAGTAAGCTGACGCTTGGCATAACGTCTTGTTTGTTGTTTTAAATGCTCGGCGCAGTTTTCTAAAGTATCATCACCCGTTATTGCTGGGTAAAGCTCCTTATGGCCAATTGCCTGAAAAGCGCCTTTTTTACTACTACCAACCGTTTGCTTGGCTTCATCTAAAATGCCGTTTGCAAGCATTATATCAACACGGCGGTTAATACGGTCATACAAAAGTTCACGGTTTTTATAGGTTATGCCAATAACCAACGGCTCGATATCAGACGGGTTTTGGCGTGATAAAATATTTTGCTCGGTAATGGTTTTGCCCGTTTGTAAATAAACCTCGAACGCGCGAATAATTCTTCTGCGGTTGTTTGGGTGAAGCCTTTCGGCACTGTCAGGGTCAAAGCCCTTAAGTTCTAAAAGCATGGCTTCGGCGCCAATTTCATCAAATTTTTGTTCTAATTCTTCACGAAGATTTGGGTCGGCATCCTGCTCAATATATTCAATATTATCAAGCAAGGATGAAATATAAAGCCCTGTACCGCCAACAATTATTGGTAATTTGCCACGGTTTGAAATTTGGTTTATTTTATCACGTGCGGCTTTTACATAATCGGCAACCGAGTATTCATCATCTAAATTTAAAAATTCAAATAAATGGTGTGCTACACCGTCTTTTTCGCTTTCATCAGGTGCGGCAGAAGCCACGTGTATGCCCTTATAAATTTGCATTGAATCGGCACAAATTATTTCGCCGTTTAATGCCTTTGCCAAAAAAATGCTTAAAGCTGTCTTGCCCGAAGCGGTCGGGCCTACTATAAATAATGCCTTTTTCATTGAATTCGGCCGAACTGTTTTTCAAGTTCCCTTTTCTTGATTTCATAAGCTACGGGACGACCGTGCGGACAGTACATAATATCCTTTGAAAGTAATACCTTTTCAGCCAAATCTTTCATTTCGGCATAACTTGTTTGGCTTCCCGCTTTTATTGCCGCCTTGCAAGCAACCGTATGGAAAAGATTTTCTTCCCTTTCAATTTGTACCGATTTTGTATTATTAAGACTTTCAGCCATCTCAGAAAGCAGTGATACAATATCTTCACCGATTAAGGTGGTAGGAATTGCACGTACCACAACCGATGAGGCGCCGAAATCTTCAATTTCAAACCCTGCGCTTAAAAGCAGGTCAAGATTTGAGGTAATTATGCTATATTCATCCTTTTGAAGATTAGCAGTTATGGGGGTCAAGAGCGCCTGAACTTCAACCTTATGTTGTGCCTTTAGCTTGTTAAACAAAAGGCGTTCGTGTGCGGCATGCTTATCTATCATAAAAATGCTATCATTCATCTGGGCAATGATATATGTGTTAAAGGCCTGTCCAATAACGGTAATTACCGGCTTATCCTCGTCGATAATGGTTTCAATTTCTTTTTCGATTAAAACCGATTTATCATCCACTTTGGGCTGATAGACGGGTACGGTTTTTTGACCGTTTTCACCCACTAATGAATACGTATCAACAAAGGTTGTATTTTGGGGTGAACGGAAGGTAAAGGTTTTGGGTGGTTCTGTCACAGGTTTTGCTGTTTCAAAAGCAGGCTTTTGCTGTATCGGTGCAACCACCGTTTTAGGCTCTTCAGTTTTAATTACAGTTTGCTTAAACTGTTCGGTAGTCATTCTTTCGAAACGGTTAAAGGTAGGCTGTGCCATTTTTATTTCGGGACGTGTATCCCCCTGTGACAAAGCGTTTTTAACCGATGCATAAACACTGTCAAAAATTCGCTTTTCATCAGAAAAACGCACCTCGGTTTTGGCGGGGTGAACGTTAACGTCAACCGTATCAAACGGAACGTTAACATAAAGCACAAATACAGGGAATTTGCCAACCATTGCACTGTTTTTATATGCTTGTTCAACTGCGGCAATAATTGTACCCGAACGCACCAAACGGCCGTTTAAAAAGGTGAACTGATTATTACGTGTTGGCTTACAAGCAACGGGCTTACAAATTAGCCCTGAAATACCCACACCGCCATATTCACCATTACATTCAATCAGCGAATTTGCAAATTCACGACCTAAAACGCTATAAACGGCAGTTTTTATTTGACCATCACCCGAGGTATTTAGAGTTTGCTTGCCGTCACGAATAAATTTAATTGAAATTTCAGGGTGCGAAAGTGCAATGCGGTCAACCACAGCGGCACAAGCGTTAGCCTCTGAAACGTCCTTTTTAAGAAACTTCATACGTGCGGGGGTGTTATAAAACAAATCACGTATTATTATGGTTGTGCCTTTGGGACAGCCCGCTTCTTCATAAAGGGTTTCCATACCGCCTTCAATCATATAATGGGTGCCGATTTCTTCATTTTCACCACAGGTTAGCATTTCAACCTTTGACACCGAAGAAACCGCCGCCAAGGCTTCGCCACGGAAGCCAAGGGTGGAAATATAATTTAAATCGTTATCCTCTTTAATTTTGCTGGTAGCATGGCGTAAAAATGCCAAGGGTACGTCCTCGCCCGAAATGCCACAACCGTTGTCGGTTATACGCATATAGGTAATACCGCCGTTTTGAATTTCAACCGTTATTGCGGTTGCACCTGCATCTATTGAATTTTCAATAAGCTCCTTAATAACCGATGCAGGTCTTTCAACCACTTCACCAGCGGCTATAAGTTCGGCAACGTTTTTGGGTAGTACATTAATTTTTGGCATATTTACACCTCACTTTTTAAAGTTCTTTAGCTTTGTTGCAAATATCAAATAAAATTTGCATTGATTCAATAGGTGTTAATGTATTAACGTCTATTGCCTTAAGGTCTTTTAAAATTTCCTGTGCCGACTGCATTTCAAACGACATTTGCATATCATTTTCAACAACGGTTTTATAGGTAACAAGACCTTCATTTTCGGTCATACGAAGTACTTCCTTAGCACGTTCGATAACCGCATTAGGTATTCCGCTTAATTTTGCAACCTCGATACCATAGCTATCGTCTGCCCCACCACGAACAATGCGACGTAAAAAGGTAATATCGTCACCGCGTTTTTTAACGGCGATATTGTAGTTTTTAACACCCTTAAGCTCGTCTTCCATTTGGGTAAGCTCATGATAGTGGGTTGCAAACAAGGCTTTAGCGCCAAGCTTTTTCTTGTCGGCAACGTATTCAAGCACCGCACGTGCAATTGACATACCGTCAAAGGTAGAGGTGCCACGGCCAATTTCGTCAAGAATTAAAAGGCTATGCTTGGTAGCGTTTTTAAGTATATAGGCAACCTCGCTCATTTCCACCATAAAGGTTGACTGACCTGATGCCAAATCGTCCGATGCGCCAACACGGGTGAATATTGCATCCACCACGCCGATTTCAGCACTTTTTGCAGGAACAAAGCAACCAATTTGCGCCATAAGTGTTATAATTGCAACCTGTCGCATATAGGTTGATTTACCTGCCATATTAGGACCTGTGATAATAGCACAGCGGTCGTCGTTCATGTTAAGTAAAGTATCGTTAGACACAAAGGGTGTACGCAAAACCTGTTCAACCACAGGGTGACGACCGTCATTTATACGTATAACACCCGTATTATTAACAAGCGGACGGCAGTAATGATTGTCAGCTGAAACATTTGCAAAGGACAGTAAAACGTCAAGCTTTGCAATAGCGCCGGCAGTTTTTTGAAAACGTACAACCTCGGTCGCTGTCTTTTTGCGGATAGTGTCAAACAATTCATATTCAACCTGTACAATGCGGTCCTTTGCGGTAAGCACACGCTTTTCAATTTCCTTAAGCTCTTCGGTAATAAAGCGTTCGGCATTGGTTAAGGTTTGTTTTCTAATATAATCTTCAGGTACTTTGTCAAGGAAGGAATTTGTAACCTCAATATAGTAACCAAAAACCTTGTTATAACGAACACGCAAATTTTTAATGCCTGTACGTTCCTTTTCCCTTGCTTCAATTTCAGCAAGAACACCCGTGCCCGCATTCATATCATGGCGTAAAGTGTCAACCAGTTCGCTATAGCCGTCTTTAATTAAGTTTCCTTCCCTAACGCTTGTTGGGGCTTCGGGGTTAATGGCCTCGTCAATTAAAGCGGCGATATCCTGAAGGGTGTCAATTTCGTTATAAATTTCCTTAAGCATTCGGCAGTTTGCATTTGCAAGCAAACCCTTAAGTACGGGGAATTTTTGCGCTGTAAATGAAAGATTGAGTAAGTCCTTAGCATTAGCCGACCCGTAAACCACCTTGGTCATAAGGCGTTCAATATCCCTAACACCGCTTAAGCCTTCAACAATTTCGCCACGCAAAATTGTGTCGGACACTAATTCATCAACGGCGTTTTGGCGAAGCTCAATAGCCGAAATGCTTAAAAGCGGTTGTGAAACCCAGTTGCGAATTAAGCGCTTACCCATTGCGGTTTTGGTTTTATCAAGCACCCATAAAAGTGAGCCCTTTTTAGCCTTTAAGCGCATAGTTTCACAAAGCTCAAGATTGCGAACAGCAGTGGTGTCAAGCTTCATAAACTGACTGCCTGTATAAAGGTCAACCTCGTTTACCGAAACCTGACCGTTCACACCTGTTTCGTAAAGGTATTGCAATATCGCACCAAAGGCCGCAGTAGCGGCACCGTCCTTTTGAAGACCAATATTTCCAACACTAATAACGTTAAAGTGCTTTAAAATAAGTTCTTCGGTGTGAGTTAAATTAAAGCTTGACTTTTCACGCACGGTTAACATACCTTCAAAGCTTTGCTGTAAATAATCCCACACAGTTGGTGCGGTAAGATTAAAATCATCACCTATTAAAATTTCACGTGGTGAAAAACGTGCAATTTCATCAATAAGCCGTGTTTGGAAGTTTTCTTCCGATAAGGCGGTAGCGTGACATTCACCGGTGGAAGCATCGGTAAAGCAAAGACCGATTTCACCTTCACCCATACAAATCGAGGCAAGGTAGTTGTTTCTTCCCTCGTCAAGCATACTGTCTTCAAGCACGGTACCTGGTGTAATGCGGCGAACAATATCACGCTTTACAAGGCCCTTTGCAGTTGCAGGGTCTTCAACCTGTTCACAAATTGCAACCTTATAGCCCTTTTCAACCAAACGGGCAATATATGCTTCACAGCTATGAAAAGGTACACCGCACATTGGGGCGCGTTCTTCTAATCCGCATTCCTTACCTGTTAAAACTAAATCCAACTCTTCGGAAGCCTTTTTGGCGTCTTCAAAAAACATTTCGTAAAAGTCGCCCACGCGGAAAAACAAAATTGTATCTTCATTTTGCGCTTTAATTTCGTTATACTGCCGCATCATCGGCGATAATTCAGCCATTTTAAACTTCCTTTCACTTTAATTTTTTAAAATATTAGTGGCAACCACCACAGGTAGCACAGCTACCGGTACAACCGTCGCTTACTTCACAGGTAGCGGGGTCTTCACCGTCAAGACACTTTGAAATGATGGTGTTAATTTCGTTAACCATTTGGTCAAGCATTGCTTTAGCAGTGTTGTATTCAACCATTGAAGGACTTGCCATAATGTTTCCATAGCTTTCGCGAAGCTCTTCATTAAGCTTTTTAACCAAAGCTTCATCCTTAGCCTCTTCGCTTACTGCTTTTTCAAGTTCCATTCTTTTAATATTAAATTCGCCGATAGCGTTTTGTAAATCAACGTCAGCATCGTTTGCTAAACGTGCCTTTGCATAGCGAACAAAACGTTCATCAGCCTGAATTGCTTTACCAAGTTCTCTAGTTACTTCAATTACGTCCATTTTTAAAAACCTCTTTTATAAAAAATTTAATTGTTAATAATTTCACCGCAAAGGCCGTTTTCATACCCTAAAACCTTTACGTTTACAAACTGACCGAGCAGTTTTTCATCTGCAGGGAATTCAATAACGGCGGTACCGTTTGTGTGGCCTGTCATAAAACCCTCACGACTGCCAAAATCGTCACACAATACACGGTAGGTTTTGCCGATATATTTATTTATATTTTCCTTTGCGACAGCCTCCTGCGCCTTTAATAATTCGTCAAACCATCTTCCCTTTTCTTCACGGGTTATAGGGTCGTCCATTATAGCGGCGGGCGTACCGTTGCGTTTAGAATAAATAAAGGTGAAAAGTGAAGCGAATTTCACTTCATTCACAAGGGTTACGGTTTCTTTAAAATCCTCGTAAGTTTCACCGGGGAAGCCAACGATAATATCACTCGTTAAATCAACGTCCGGTAAACGTTCTTTAGCGTTTTTGATAAGTTCTAAATAACCCTCACGGTCGTAGTAGCGGTTCATACGCTTTAAGATTTTACTGCTACCGCTTTGGAAAGGCAAATGCAAATGGCGGGTAACCTTTTTACAGTCCTTTATTGTATCCAAAAGTTCAATGGTGCAATCCTTCGGGTGTGAGGTCATAAAGCGTATAACAAATTCGCCCTCAATATCATTAAGCATACGTAAAAGCTTTGCAAAGTTTATGCCGTGGTCACTGCCCTTACCGTAGGAATTAACATTTTGACCCAAAAGGGTTATATCCTTACAGCCGTTTGCAATCATATCTTTAAACTCAGCAAGGATTTTTTCAGGTTCGCGTGAACGTTCCCTACCCCTAACGTAAGGTACAATGCAGTAGGTGCAAAAGTTGTTACAGCCGTACATAATGGGAAGCCAACCCTTAAAGGTGCCGTCACGCTTAACGGGAATTTCTTCAACAATAGTGTTGTTATCCATCGAAAGCTCAAAAATTCTTGGTGATCCCGAAAGGCGTTTATATAAAAATTCAGGCAAGCGGTGGGATACGTGTGTTCCCATTACAATATCAACGTAAGGATAACTGCGCTTAATCTTCTGGGCTATATGCTCCTGCTGTGCCATACAGCCGCAAACCGCAACAACTGTGTTGGGACGTTCGGCTTTAATTTTCTTGGTCATACCAATATTACCAAAAACACGCATTTCGGCATGCTCACGCACGGCACAGGTGTTAAATATTATAAAATCGGCATTTTCCATTTCGTCAACAATTTCATAACCGCAAGCAGACAGCATACCCTTTAAGCGTTCGCTGTCACTAACGTTCTGTTGACAACCAAAGGTGTTAACACAGGCTTTAGGCTGTTTGCCGTATATATTAAAAGCAAGGTCTTTTACACGATTTGTGTATACTGCCTGCTCCGAAAAATCGGTAGTAATTGCAAGGTTTTTCAATAATTTTTTTCTCCTTAAAATATAATCAATTTATTATACTATATATTTTATAATAATGCAAGCAAAAAGCCCAATGAATTTCATTGGACTTTAAATATTTTTTATTAAATTTATTCTTTTGCCTTAAATACCAAAAATTTGCTGAAAATATAGTTTAAAATTATAACCAAAAGGTTAGATAAAATTTTAATTAAAAGGTCGTTAAAGCCCCATAAAACAACAAATAAAACCATTATTAAAGTGTCTAAAATGCCTGTCGCAATTCGCATTAAAAAAAAGCCAATAATTTGCTTAAAAAAGCCGCTTTTTTCAGCGCTGAAAACGTATTTTCGGTTAGTAAAAAAAGCAAAAATAACCGATAAAAACCACGCCAGAACGGTCGAAATCACCACATCGAAATTAAGCATTGAAAACAAAAAATAAGCAATAAAATTAACTAAGGTTGTGGCAATGCCAAACACAATATAAAGCAGTGGCTGTTTATATTTTTTAAGTAAATTATTCTTCATTGTGACTTAAAATTTCCTCAATATTATAGCGTGGGCGTTTTTTGGTTTCTAAGTAAATTTTTCCAATATATTCACCCACTAAACCAATAGAAAAAAGCTGAACACCACCCAAAAACCAAATAGAAATCATAAGGGATGGCCAACCCGCATTAGCCTGTCCACCAAAGAACGAAACCAATACGTAAGCAATAGCTAAAAGCGAACAAAAAATGATAAAAAGGCCAAGCGCCATAATCATTTTAAGGGGTTTTACCGAAAATGATGTTATACCCTCTACCGCGAAGGAAAGCATTTTTCTAAAGGGGTATTTTGTCGTGCCTGCCATTCGTTTTTTGCGTGCATAATAAACACAGTCGGTTTTATAGCCAAGGCGGGTTACAATACCACGTAAAAACAAATTACGCTCCTCATACTGCAAAAGTGCTTTCACAGCACGTGTACTTAACAGTCTGAAATCAGCGTGATTATCAATGGTTTTAGCGCCAAGCCACTTCATTAATTTATAAAAAGCATTAGCAGTAGTACGTTTAAAAAAGCCGTCGGTTTTGCGGTTATTTCTAACAGCGTAAACAATATCACAGCCGTCGTTAAACTTATCTATCATTTCCTCAATAACCGAAATATCATCCTGCAAATCGGCATCAATAGTAACGGTTACGTCGCACATATCGGCAGCAGTTTCAAGACCTGCCATAAGCGCATTTTGATGACCAACATTGCCTGCAAGATTAACCGCATAAACGTGATTATATTTTTTATGTGCATCACAAATAAGACGACGGGTATCGTCACGACTGCCGTCGTCCACAAACATAATGCCACTGTTTTTTGCAATTTTTTCCTTTTTTATAAGGTCAAAAAGCAAATTTGAAAGTTCATTTAAAGTGGTTTCAAAAACCTCTTGCTCGTTAAAGCAAGGCACCACTATCATTAAGCGTTTCATTTAAACACCTCACAAAAACCATTATACCCCTTATTCCCTATTAGGTCAATATTAAAATATAAACGGTGTAAATTATAGTTTGTAGGGATGTTAAATTTGTATAACCTTGGCTCCCTCTGACGAGGGAGCTGTTGAGCGTTAGCGAAACTGAGGGAGAGAAAAACAGTTGATTTG
>JAZKZS010000016.1:0-14322 GCA_045612765.1 Acutalibacteraceae bacterium | reverse complement strand
CGTTCCTTATTGCCTTCAAAATCGTTTATAACGTCACGAATTTGATTCTGCAAAGGTTATGCGTGATGCAGGCGCCGAAGCTCAAATCTTTGTAATTAACAACCGTACAAGCGACGGTATTGCAAGAAGTGTTGAAAACTTTGCTAACGAAGTTAAAAACAGCCAAATGATATTTATTCCCGGTGGCTTCTCGGGCGGTGACGGGCCTGACGGTAGCGGTAAGTTTATTACTGCCTTCTTCCGTAACGCCGCTGTTAAAGAAGAGGTTACAAACCTTCTTGATAAGCGTGACGGTCTTATGTGCGGTATTTGTAACGGCTTCCAAGCACTTATTAAGCTTGGTCTTGTGCCTTACGGTAAAATTATTGATACCGACGAAAACTGCCCAACCCTTACCTTTAATACAATCGCACGTCACCAATCACGTATTGTTCGCACACGTATTGCATCTAACAAGTCTCCTTGGCTTAAGAACACTAACGTTGGCGATATCTACAATGTTCCGATTTCTCATGGTGAAGGCCGCTTCCTTGCTAGCGAAGAGCTTATTATGGAGCTTGCTAAAAATGGTCAAATCGCAACTCAATACGTTGATTTAAATGGCGATGCTACCTATGACATTCACTTCAATCCCAACGATTCTATCTACGCTATCGAAGGTATTACCTCACCCGACGGTCGCGTATTTGGTAAAATGGGACACAGTGAACGTATCGGCTATGGTCTTTATAAAAACGTACCCGGCGATTATGAAATTAAAATGTTTAAATCAGCAGTTGAATACTTTAAATAAGGTGGTATAGTAATGGCATTTTTAAGTGATATTGAAATTGCACAACAATGTGTAATGCAACCCATTACCAAAATTGCAGAAAAAACAGGTATTGACGATAAATATTTGGAACAATACGGCAAATATAAAGCTAAAATCGACCTTTCATTAGCTAAAGAAACCGATAAACAAGACGGCAAGTTAATTCTTGTTACTGCTATTACCCCCACCCCCGCGGGTGAGGGTAAAACCACCACAACAATCGGTTTGGCTGACGGTATGGCTAAAATAGGCAAAAACGTTTGTGTAGCCCTGCGAGAGCCATCATTAGGCCCCGTTTTTGGCGTTAAGGGAGGTGCCGCAGGTGGCGGATATGCACAGGTTGTACCTATGGAGGATATAAATCTTCACTTCACTGGCGACTTCCACGCAATTGGTGCTGCAAACAACCTTTTGGCTGCAATGCTTGATAACCACATTCAACAAGGTAACGCTTTGGGTATTGACGTTAAAAAAATCACCTGGAAGCGCTGTGTTGATATGAACGACCGTCAGCTTCGTAACGTTATTGACGGTTTAGGCGGCAAGGTAAACGGCGTACCACGTGAAGACGGCTTTGATATTACCGTTGCAAGTGAAATTATGGCAATTTTATGTCTTGCAAAGGACATTACCGACCTTAAAGAACGCCTTTCAAAAATTATTGTTGGCTACACTTACGACGATAAGCCTGTTACCTGTGCTGATATTAAAGCACAAGGCGCTATGACTGCGCTTTTAAAGGATGCAATTAAACCAAACCTTGTTCAAACACTTGAAGGTACACCTGCCTTAGTTCACGGCGGACCTTTCGCTAATATTGCACACGGATGTAATTCAGTTACCGCTACAAAGATGGCATTAAAGCTTGCTGATTATGCAATTACCGAAGCAGGCTTTGGCGCTGACTTAGGTGCTGAAAAGTTTTTAGACATTAAATGCCGTATGGCAGGTCTTACACCTTCAGCAGTTGTTGTAGTTGCCACCGTACGCGCCCTTAAAATGCACGGAGGACTGCCCAAAACAGCTTTGGCTAATGAAGACCTTACTGCACTTGAAAAAGGCATACCGAACCTTTTAAAGCACGTTTCAAACATTAAGGACGTATATAAGCTTCCTTGTGTTGTTGCTGTTAACCGCTTCCCAACCGACACCGATAATGAAATTGAATTTATTATTGAAAAGTGTAAAGCACTTGGCGTAAACGTTGTGCTTTCAACTGTATGGGCAAATGGCGGCAACGGCGGTGTTGACCTTGCAAAAGAGGTTGTACGCCTTTGCGAAGAAGAAAAGGGTGATTTTACCTTCTCTTACGAGCTTGACTCTACAATTGAAGAAAAAATCACTGCAGTAACACAAAAGATATACGGCGGTAATGGTGTAATAATTACCCCTGCGGCAAAAAAACAAATTGATATGCTAACAGCCCTTGGCTTTGATAAATATCCAATTTGTGTTGCTAAAACACAGTACAGCTTTTCGGACGACCCAACAAAGCTTGGCGCACCCGAAGGCTTTGATATCACAATTAAAAACGTTAAGGTATCTGCCGGTGCTGGCTTTATAGTTGTTTTAACTGGCGACATTATGACAATGCCTGGTTTACCTAAGGTTCCCGCTGCTGAAAAAATTGACGTTGATGAAAACGGAACTATTACCGGTTTATTCTAAAAGAAAAAACTGCCCAAGAAATTGGGCAGTTTAATTTTTGTATAAAAAGAAGAAACGCCACTGAAATTCAGTGGCGTTTAATAATAAAATTTAAGCGTTTGCTTTGTTCATTTTTGTAACTAAAGCAGACTTCTTTCTAGCTGCATTGTTCTTATGGATAATACCCTTATTAGCAGCTTGGTCAATCTTCTTAACAGCAGCTGTAACAACAACAGCCATGTCTTCAGACTTAGCATCAATAGCAGCGTCAGCCTTCTTAACAGCAGTTCTTAAAGCAGAACGATAAGCCTTATTATGTTCATAATTAGCTTTGCTTACAAGTACACGTTTTTTTGCAGATTTAATGTTGGGCATCATGACACCTCCTATCATTTACTCACGTACAAGTTATAATAACATATTTCTTTCAAAAAATCAACACTTTTTTTAAAAAAGTTCGATTATTTTTGCTTATTTTTGGGAATTTGGTATGTTGGAACTATCTTTTTAACAAGTGATAAAATATTTGCTTCCTCATTGTACATAACATTTTTCATTACTTCAAGAGTTTCAAACAATTCATCCTCGTCAAAGTCAATAGGTCTACCAATATGAATTAGCTCATTTTCGGTACCTTCAAGACCTTCCTCACTCATTAAAAGTTCCTCATAAAGCTTTTCACCGGGACGAAGCCCTGTAAATTCAATTTGAATATCCTTATAAGGAGTAAATCCAGAAAGACGAATAAGGTTTTCGGCCAATTCCAAAATCTTGACAGGCTCACCCATATCAAGCACAAAAATTTCGCCACCCTTTGCAGTAGCACCCGCCTGTAAAACAAGGCTAACTGCTTCGGGAACAGTCATAAAATAACGTATAATATTGGGGTGTGTAACAGTTAAGGGACCGCCGTGTTCAAGCTGCTTTTTAAATAAGGGTATAACACTACCGTTGCTACCTAAAACATTACCGAAACGAACAGCAACAAATTCCGTACTTGAACGGTTGTTATAAGCTTGTACAATCATTTCACAAATACGCTTACTTGCGCCCATAATATTAGTTGGGTTAACTGCCTTGTCGGTAGAAATCAAAACAAACTTTTCGGCGCCATATTTGTGTGCACATTGAACAGTTTTATAAGTACCAAAAACATTGTTTTTAATTGATTCGTTTGGACTGTCTTCCATTAAGGGTACATGCTTATGAGCAGCGGCGTGGTAAACTATTTGTGGCTTATAAGTGCGGAACAAATAGTCCATACGCTTACTGTCACGAACTGAACCGATAAGGGTAATTAAATTAAGTTCAGGGAAATTATATTTTAATTCGTTTTGAATTTCGTAAGCATTATTTTCGTATACGTCAAAAATAATTAATTTCTTTGGCTTTTGAGCGGCAATTTGGCGGCAAAGCTCACTACCGATGGTACCGCCACCACCCGTAACTAAAACAACCTTATCTGTTAGGTAGGCCGCAACCTTTTCAATATTTATATTAATTGGTGCTCTACCAAGAAGGTCCTCGATTTCAACCTTACGGATTTGCTGATGATATTCATCAAGATCCTTTAATGCGTAAAGCGGTGGTAAAAGCTTTAAATCACACTTAGTTTCCTGACAAATATTTAAATACTCTGTTCTTTTATCATAAGAACAGCTAGGGATAGCAAAAATTATTGTATCGATATTATACTTTTCGGTAGATTCAATAATTTTATCCTTACCACCAACAATTAAAACATCCGAAATATATTGGTTGTGCTTTGCTTTATCATCATCAATTACGCAACGAATTTTAATTTCCTTATTACGTGAAAGTTCTTTAATTATTGCCTGCCCTGCACTACCTGCGCCAATAATCATAACATTACCGCTTATAGCGCTATTTTCTTTATCATCTTTATCAAGAAAATTAATTTTTACAATATTTCTTTGCAAAATAATGGCGGCAGTTGTTAAACAATAAGATAATATCGGCAAGGAAAAACCAAAAGATAGGCTGCCGAAAATTGCAATACTTAAAACAGTTGCAGAAACCGTTGCAGCAAAGGTTGCAATACAAAGCTTAATAAATTGCAAGAAATTTGAAAACGGCCATAAAACATTATATAACCTAAACACATAAGTAAAGAATACTAATAGCATAGGTAATGAGCACATGAAGAAAATTTGCGGTGTCCAATTTAGAGGCCAATTGATTTCAAAATTGCGGTCAAGTAAAAATACTGATAAAATTACAGATAGAAAAGCCGCAAAAAAGTCATATATAATATATGTAAGTAGGCTTATAAACTTCTTCATAAAAACATCCTTAAAAATTAACAAATGTTTAAAGTAAACTAATACCCAAAGATTTACTTTTTTGAATTTCTTTTTCAGGCCAGATAGATACCTGAACTTCACCAACGTGCGCTTTTTCAAGCAAGAACATACAAAGACGTGACTGACCTATACCGCCGCCTACCGTAAGAGGTAAAGCGCCGTTTAAAAGCATTTGGTGGAATTCGTAATTGAGGCGTTCCTCCTTACCCTCTGCCTTTAACTGAGAAAGCAAAGAATTACGGTCAACACGAATACCCATTGATGAAATTTCAAACGGAATATCAAGCACCTTGTTATGCAAAATAATATCGCCGTTGAGTGACCAGTCGTCATAATCAGGTGCGCGACCATCGTGTTTTTGACCCGATTTTAAGCGACAGCCAATTTGCATAATAAATACTGCGCCGTATTCCTTTGCAGCTTCATATTCCCTTTGCTTGCCTGTTAAATTGGGGTATTTATCCTCAAGCTCTTGTGTGGTAACAAAAGCAATTTGACTTGGCAATTCGGGGTTTAAAACGGGATATTTAGCCTTAACCACGTTAAGTGTACGTAAAAGCGCACCGTAAATACTGCGAACGGTAGCCTTTAAATATTCAACTGTACGGTCTTCAGCGGTAATAATTTTTTCCCAATCCCATTGGTCAACGTAAATTGAATGTATAGCGTCACATTCCTCATCACGTCTAATGGCGTTCATATCGGTATATAAACCTGTATGCATTGGAAAACCGTATTTCAAAAGCGCCATACGCTTCCATTTAGCAAGACTGTGTACAATTTCAGCAATCTCCCCAGTTTCTAATATATCAAAAGAAACAGGGCGTTCAACACCATTTAAATCGTCGTTAAGACCACTTGCGTGCTTAACAAACAAAGGTGCCGATACACGAGATAAATCCAAACTGTCGCAAAGTTCACGTGCGAAGGTATCCTTAATTAGCGCAATAGCGTTTTGAGTATCAAATTCGTTAAGTTTAGAAACGTATTTCAAAATAAAACAACCTTTAATAAATATTTCCTACAGTTCTGGGGTAAAGAATAACGTCACGGATATTTTGAACGCCTGTGATATACATAATAATACGTTCAAGACCAAGACCGAAACCACTGTGAGGTACTGAACCAAAGCGACGAAGCGCAATGTAATGCTCGTAATCTTCAATGGTCATACCGCGTTTTTGCATAGCGTCAAGCAATTTATCCAAATCGGCTTCACGTTCGCTACAACCGATAATTTCGCCAACACCGGGTACCAAAAGGTCGGTAGCGGCAACGGTTTTACCGTCGGCATTTTGCTTCATATAGAAGGACTTAATTTCCTTAGGATAGTTGGTAAGGAAAACAGGACGCTTGCAAATTTCCTCGGAAATATATCTTTCGTGTTCGGTTTGCAAGTCGCAACCCCATTCAACAGGATATTGAAATTCCTTATCAGCTTTTTTGAGCACTTCGATAGCTTCCGTATAAGTCATAACAGCAAAGTCATTGCTTACAACCGAGTTAAGCTTATCTAAAAGACCCTTTTCGAAATGTGCATCGAAGAATTTAAGTTCATTTGGGCATTTTTCTAATACAGCGTTAATGATATATTTAATCATTTCTTCTGCAATTTCGATAATGTCAGGAAGCTCGGCAAAAGCAACCTCGGGCTCAACGTGCCAGAATTCAGCAACGTGACGTTGGGTATTGCTCTTTTCAGCACGGAATGAAGGACCGAAGGTGTAAATTTTACCTAAAGCCATTGCTGCAACTTCGCCTTCAAGCTGACCCGAAACGCTAAGAGCGGCACGGCGACCGAAGAAATCGTCAGCGTTATATTCTTCCTCGCTTTTATAATCGTTTGAATAACCGATTGTGGTTACCTTAAACATTTCACCTGCACCCTCACAGTCAGATGCTGTGATTAAAGGTGTGTGAATGTAGGTAAAGCGACGAGCTTGGAAAAATTCGTGCACAGCGGCTGATACAACACTTCTTACACGTAAAACTGCGTTAAAGGTGTTAGTTCTAACACGTAAATGAGGCATTGTGCGAAGGTATTCGAGTGTGTGGCGCTTTTTCTGAAGCGGATAATCAGCAGGACATTCGCCCAAAACTTCAATTTCCTTTGCGTTAATTTCAACCGAATCAACCGCAACTGCTGATTTAACAAGTGTACCCACAACCTTAAGTGAAGTACCCAATTTCATAAATTCGGTAATATCAGCCATAACAGCCTTATCAATAACAATTTGTAAATGCTTTAAGGTTGTACCGTCGTTAAGCTCAATAAACGCCATATTTTTAGAATCACGTGAAGTACGTACCCAACCGCAAACAGTAACTTCCTGTTCTAAAAGCTCTGCCTTTTCGAAAATGTCATAAATATCAATGTGTTTCAAAGTAAATCAACTCCAAATAAAAATAGCGCCCATCCATCCATAATAGGACGAATAGACGCAGTATCCGTGGTGCCACCTAAATTACCCTTTTATTATAAAAAAGGTCACTCGAAAGATTTAACGCATCTTAAACGGCGCCCCTACTAAGTGTTAGCTTTTCAGTTTGCTGCTCCGAAGTGTTCTTCGCTTTTTCTATTTACCGCATTTCCACCGTCAGCGGCTCTCTAAAAAAATCAAAAAAGTTACTTTTCTTCATCAAGGCATTTATTATATACAATATAATTATATCACTATTTTATTAAAAGTCAACACTTTCAATAATTTTCCTTAATTATCACTTATTAGTTCATTATATTTTTCTTGTGTGATTTTATACTTACCATCAGCTTCATATACCTTAAATGGCTCATCATTAGAAATTTTCACACCTATATCGCCATTAGGCATAAGATACAATGCAAAAGTTTTATCATTAACTGTAACATTAAAAAGTTTATTTGTTGGAAAAGACATTAGTTCGTGTAATTTGTCACTTGGATAATCGCTTTTATATCGGTATTTTGCAAATACCTCAAATTCAGCTTTATCGAGTATTATTTCAGGTATGGGACCGTCATCATTTATTATGCAGGAATCAATACTTTCAAACGAAGTCGCACCCATATCGAAAAGCAAAGAGCCTTCTTTAAAATCGGTATTTGCAGAAGCACAAGAACATAAAGCCAATATTATAAAACAACAAATTATTATTGATAATGTTTTCTTCATAATGAACACCCTTTTGTTTATTAATAGATTAATCAACTAAACCCTCAATTATCTCCCTAATCTTTTCCGCACCCTCAAAGTTATTAACAGTGAACGGAATAACTTCGGCATCCTCTGCAAAGTCGCCAAGTTCATCTTTAATAAGGGTTAATCGGTTTTGGGTTTCGGTTTTATTAAGCTTATCCGACTTTGTTAAAATAACGGTATACGGTAAACCAATTTGGGATAAAAAGTCAAGCATCCAAAGGTCAAAATCGGTTGCGGGATGGCGCATATCAATAAGAGAAAACACCATTTTTATGTTGCGGTTAGATTTAAAATAACCCTCCATAAGCTCGCTCCAACGAAGCTTTTCAGCATCGTTAACCTTTGCATAGCCGTAACCGGGTAAGTCTACAAGGCGGATATTGTCCACCTTGTAAAAATTAATTGTAATGGTTTTACCCGGCTTTGAGCTTACACGAGCAATAGACTTGCGACCTAAAACCTTATTTATAAGGGATGATTTACCAACGTTACTTCTTCCGCAAAAGCAAAATTCAGGCAAGGTTGATTCATCAAGCTGTTCAAATTTTCCGAATGCTTTTTCAAACTGTGCGTTATTATAATTCATTACCCTTCCCCCCTATTGACTTACACGGTTATTAGCTGACTTAACGTCAGTGTAATAAACCGTTTCGGATTTATCTTCTTTTACGGGTTTTTCAAGCACACAATCAATAATTTGTGCAGCATTTGTAACAGGCACAAACTTAACGTTATCTAAAACAATGGGGTCAATTTCATCTAAATCGGGAACGTTTTCTTTAGGAATATAAACCGTATTAACCCCACCACGATACGCTGCCATTGCTTTTTCACGAAGACCACCAATAGCGGTAACACGGCCACGAAGTGTAACCTCGCCCGTCATCGCAACGTCACGCTTAATTTTACGGTCGGTAAGGGCTGAAACAAGTGCTGTAACCATTGTAACACCTGCTGACGGACCATCCTTTGGTACTGCCGCTTCGGTAGCGTGAATATGAATATCCTTATCCTTATAAAAGGTTGGATTAATACCGAATTTTTCGGCATTTGCACGAACAAAGCTAACTGCCGTTCTTGCCGATTCCTTCATAACGTCACCAAGTGAACCTGTAAGCTCAATTTTGCCCGTACCCTCCATAACGGATACTTCCATCTGCATAATTTCGCCGCCAACCGAAGTCCAAGCAAGGCCGTTAATAATGCCAACCTCGTCTTCACTTAAAATAACATCGGGCTTATATTTACGCTTACCAAGCATTTTTTCAAGGTCAGTTTCTTTAATATTTACTTTATCGGTCTGCTTTTCGGCAATAAACTTTGCAGACTTACGGCAAAGTGATGCGATAGTGCGTTCAAGCTTACGAACACCCGCTTCACGAGTGTAAAAATCAATCAAAGCATAAAGTGCGTTATCGTTAAATTTAATTTGCTTTTTATCTAAACCGTGACGGGTAATTTGCTTGGGAACAAGGTGCTTTTTAGCAATTTGAAGCTTTTCTTCACGGGTATAGCTTGCAATATCAATAACTTCCATACGGTCGAGTAGCGGCGCGGGAATTGTATCAGCCGAATTGGCGGTAGCAATAAACACAGCGTTGCTTAAATCGTAAGGAATTTCAATGTAATGGTCAACAAAGGTGCTGTTTTGTTCAGCATCCAAAACCTCTAACAAAGCGGCGGACGGATCACCCCTGTGGTCACTGCCAAGCTTATCAACCTCGTCAAGTAATATTAGCGGATTACCACTGCCTGCAGTTTTTACAGCATTAATAATCTTACCGGGCATTGCGCCAACGTAGGTTTTGCGGTGCCCCCTAATTTCAGCTTCATCACGAACACCGCCAAGAGATATACGGGCAAATTTACGGCCCATACATTCGGCAACGGTTTTAGCAATTGAAGTTTTACCAACACCGGGTGGGCCAATAAGACAAATAATTTGCCCCTTAATATCGGGCGCTAAGGTATAAACCGACAAAAGCTCTAAAATGCGGTCTTTAACCTTTTGCATGCCGTAAATATCACGGTCTAAAATCTTAGCGGCACGCTTAATGTCGGTATTAACGGATGTAAATGCATCCCAAGGAAGTGAAATGCAAGTATCAAGATAATTACGTTCTACCGTGCCCTCTTGCGAGGCTGAAGGCATTTTTGCAAGTTTAAATACGTGACTGTGAAGCTTTTCCTTAACGTCAGCACTAGTGCTTAAGGATTCAATTTTAGTGTGATAGGTATCAAGCTCGTCGGCTTCTTCATAGCCGTAAAGCTCGGCGTTAATTGCTTTTATTTGTTCACGTAAATAATATTCTTTTTGATTTTCATCAATAGCGGCGCGGGTTTTAGCGTTAATTTTTTTATCAATTTCGTTAATCTCACGCTCTTTTTTAAGCATTTCAATTAAAATTTTTGCACGGTTTGTAATTGATGCTTGTTCCAAAATATACTGTTTGTCATCAAACGGTGCATTAATACCCGATGCAATAACATCACAAACGTAGCCTAAATTTTCACTGTTTTCAACAATAACGGGCAAATCGGGTGTTACCTTAACACCCGAAACAAAATATTTTGTAAATTCGTTTCTAACTCTGCGTAAAAGTGTTTCAATATACACCTCACGGTTTAAAATGGGTTTATCCTCAAACGGAACAATATCACCAACATAACAATGGTCGGTAACGTATATTTTATTGTGCTTTGCACGGTAAAGACCTTCAACCAAAACCTTGGTTAAGTCCTCCGATACCTTTAAAATTTGCTTAACACGAACAACGCAACCAACGTCGTAAAGGTCCTCCATTTCGGGCTCGTCAACATAAAAGTTCTTTTGTGTTACAAGGTAAATAAGCTCGTTTCTTTCCATTGCAAGCTTTAAAGCATTAATTGACTTTTTACGACCAACATCAAAGCTTAAGGTTGTTTTTGGAAAAGCCACAAGTCCCCTAAGTGGAATAGTTAGTGTATGTTCAAGATTAATTTTTTCGCTAATTGACATTTTTTCTCCTTATTTCCAGGAATCAGTTTTATACATTGCGGTAGCGTAAAGCTCGCCTTCTAAAAATACGAACACAACGGTAACACCATTAAATTCGGTATAGAGTACCGTACCGTCGGATAAATTTTCATCAAAGAAAAGCATACCCTCGGTAATATCTTCTTCCTTAAATTCAACACTTGGCATAGCATTTTTAATTTCATAAATAAAGGTTCCCATTTTAAATCCAAAGGCATCGCCAAATGTTACAATACAAGAAATGCCATTTTTCTTTTCATCCTTTTTATAAAAATAAAAACGATTACCACCATTTATGAAAACATAGTCGCCTTTATCAACAATTTCAAAGTGTGTATCTTCAGCATAATGGTCGTGGTCATGGTCGGCGCTGTTATGTGGGTCGTTTGCTAAAAATGCGTCATATTCAGCCTGCAATTCACTTGTTACCTTTTCGCATTTAGCGCCTAATTTATAAGGGATTTCGGGAATTTGGCCAATTTTAGCATAATACTGTAAATCAACCGCATCGTTATTACTTTTTTTCTTACCGCCACAAGCAGTAAAGGTGAAAAGTAAAATAAAACAGGTTAAAGCAGCTAATAATTTTTTCATAATGTCACCCATTAATTTTTATTTAACTTTCTTAAAAGGTCGTTTCTTAAGTTCCACAAATCTTCCGAAAGGTCAACATAGTAGGAATGCGGGTTTTCAAAACGCTTAACTTCGTCCCACATTGAATCAACCTGTGCCTTGCAATAAGCCGCAATTTCATTAACGGTTGGACTAAGGTAAACCTGTCTTCCCTTTTCAAAAATTTTAACCTGAAGCTTTTTAGCAACAAAGTTTGTAACAACCTTGCGCTTCCAGGTATGAACGGGGTCAAAAATTTCGTAAGGCTCACTGCTATCAATTTTTTCGTGGTTTAGGGTAATTACGTCAGCAATAGCCTTGCCTGTGTCCTTATCATAAAGGCGCCACGGAATTTTAATACCAGGCAAGGTGATTTTTGCGGTGTTTTCACTAATTTTAATTTTAGGAATAACCTCGCCGTTCTTTTCAACTGCCGCAAGCTTATATACGCCACCGAATACTGCTTCGCTAGATGCGGTAATTAAGCGTTCACCCACGCCGTAAGAATCAACCTGTGCCCCCTGTGCAATCATATCACGGATAAGGTGTTCATCAAGCGAGTTTGAAACACAAATTTTACAGTCGGGATAGCCTGCATCGTCAAGCATTTGACGTGCTTTTTTAGAAATATAGGTAATATCACCACTGTCAATGCGAATACCAACAGGACGTTTACCAAGGGGTTTTAAAACCTCGTCAAACACCTTAATAGCGTTAGGAATACCCGATTTTAAAACGTTATAGGTGTCAACAAGCAAAAGACAGCTGTCGGGATATTTTTCGGCATAGGTTTTAAATGCAGTATATTCATCCTTAAACAATTGCACCCAGCTATGCGCCATTGTGCCCGACGCTTTAACACCAAAGTCTTTTGCAGTTAAAACGCAGGAAGTACCAACTGCACCACCGATTATAGCGGCACGTGCACCATAATAAGAAGCGCCGCTTCCGTGTGCACGACGTGCGCCAAATTCCATTACAGGCTTGCCTTGAGCCGCACGTACAATACGATTTGCCTTTGTTGCGATAAGTGACTGATGGTTAATGGTAACCAAAAGCATAGTTTCAACCATTAATGCCTGCATTGCATTACCGCGAACGGTAACAATAGGCTCGTGTGGGAAAATTACAGTACCTTCGGGTACAGCCCAAACGTCACAGTCAAACTTAAAGTCACGCAAATAGTCAATAAATTCGTCACAAAACAGGTTAAGAGATTTTAAATATTCAATGTCTTCCTCTTCAAAATGCAAATCGTTCATATATTGAATAAGTTGTTCAACGCCCGCCATAATGGCATAACCGCCCTTATCGGGAACACGGCGGAAGAACATATCGAAATATGTAACGGTGTCACGCATATCACTTGTGAAAACACCGTTTGCCATTGTCATTTCGTAAAGGTCCATCAGCATTGTTAAATTTAAATTCTTATTTCTCATAATTAATCACCTTACATTTTTTCGGGAGCATCAATCTTCATAAGATTTAAAACGTTTTTGATAGTAGTTGCAGTTGCTTCACAAAGCGAAAGACGAGCTTGTGTAAGCTTTTCATCCTCACCCTTTACCCTACAAGCCGCATAGAATTTGTGGAATTTTGTTGCAAGTTCTTGCACGTAGTGGGTAATTTTTGCGGGGTCATATGCTTTAGCAGAAGCAATAATTTCGTCAGTAAGGGCAGCGATGTGTAAAATTAGCTCGCGTTCTTCAGGTGCAGTTAAAAGCATTAACTCATCTAAATTAGCGGCATTATTTTTAATGCCCTCACCTTCCAAATTACGCAAAATACTGCAAATTCTAGCATAAGCGTATTGAACGTAATAAACAGGGTTAGAGTTAGATTCATTCACAGCTAAATCCAAATCAAAGTCAAAGTGGCTGTTAGGCTCACGCAAATTGAAGAAAAAGCGTGCCGCATCAATTGGAACCTCGTCCAAAAGGGTTACAAGTGTAATTGCCTTACCTGAACGCTTTGAAGCCTTAATAACCTCACCGTCACGTACCAAGCGTACCATTTGCATAAGCACAACGTCTAAACGGCTTGCATCAACACCAAGTGCAGTTAAAGCAGCCTTAAGACGTGGAACGTAGCCGTGGTGGTCAGCACCCAAAATATCAATAGCCTTGTCAAAATTACGTGTTACAAGCTTGTTATAGTGGTAAGCAATATCAGGCACAACGTAGGTTGGAACACCGTTAGCACGTACCAAAACAAAGTCCTTATCGCAACCAAATTCGGTAGCCTTAAACCAAAGGGCATCTTCATTCTCGTAGGTGTAACCGCTTTGCTTTAAAAGTTCAATAATACGGGTGGTTTCACCGTTATTGTGAAGTGTGCTTTCTTTAAACCAGGTGTCATACTTAATGCGATATTTACCCAAATCGTTTTCAAGACCTTGAATATTTTTAGGTAATGCAAACTTTACAAGCTCACTTCTACGTTCGGCTTCATCCTTTGAAACAAAGCTATCACCATGAATTTCGGCAAAAGCATTAGCGTGGTTTACAATATCTTCACCGTGGTAGCTGTCCTCGGGCATTTCAATGCCTTCCTTGTAAAGCTGTAAATATCTTAAATCAAGTGAAAGGGCAAATTTATTAATTTGGTTACCTGCATCGTTAATGTAAAATTCACGTTCGGTGTAATAACCTGCAGCGTCCATAACAGCGGCAAGACAGTCACCCAAGGCACCACCACGTGCATTACCAATATGCATAGGTCCTGTGG
>JAZKZS010000015.1:0-11673 GCA_045612765.1 Acutalibacteraceae bacterium | reverse complement strand
GGCTTCCCCTTGAGGGGAAGCTGTCACAAAGTGACTGATGAGGTGTAATTTGCAATAATTAAACGGTTTTCCACCTCATCCACCACTGCCGTGGTCCCCCTTCCCCTCAAGGGGAAGGCATAGATAAACCCCAATTTATATAATCATCTGCGGCGGCGACCACCGCCGCTGTATGGCTTAGCAAGTTCTAAAACAACACCAAACGGAAAATAAAACAACGCACCAAGACATCCCAAGCAGCCAATTAAATCATTTTGGTTTTTTCTTCTGCGAGCCATAAAAAGCGCTCCTTTATATTATATTATTTGTTAAAACACCGCGTTCCAAATAAGTGCGAAAACGGTAAGCACCGCCAAAAAGCCAAAATTGAAAAGCGAAAAGGTTAATATGTAATGCTTAAATTTTGACGGGTTGTGCTTTGCATATTCACGGAAGGTAATAAGACTTGCAAGGGAAGCGATAAGCGTTCCCGCACCGCCGATATTTACACCCACCAGCAAATCAGAATAGTTGTTTGTAAACTGTGATAAAAGCACCGCCGACGGTACGTTGCTGATAATTTGGCAAGATAGCACCGAAAATAAAAGTGTGCTTTTTGATAAAAGGAAGGAAAATACGTCACGCACCACATCAATTCGTGCCATATTGCCCGCAAAAATAAAGAAAAACACAAAGGTTAAAAGTAGCGGATAATCGACAGCCTTTAAAGCGTACCTATCCATAAAAATTAAAAACAGCGGAATAACAATAAGCCCTGTCCAATAAGGGATGCCACGAAAAACAATTAAAATTGAAAAGGCAAATAACAACAAATAGGTTACTGTTTTAGCGGGTGGCAAATTTACCCCTTGTTTTTGCAAAAGCACCTTTTCGGGCTTAATAAAAATTAAACAGCAAAGGGTAATTAAAATTATTGCAACCACAAAGCAGGGCGCCATTATGCCCATAAATTCAACCGCGTTAATTTCGAAAAAGGAATATAGATAAAGGTTTTGAGGGTTGCCAAACGGGGTAAGCATACCACCTAAATTCGCCGCAATGTTTTGCAAAATAAAGGTTACTTCCATATATTTTTCTTGCTTGGTGGCAGAAAGCACGTAATAACCAAGCGGCAAAAAGGTTAAAAGCGCCATATCATTTGCAATAAGCATTGAACCGATAAAAGTTATATACACAAGCATTAAAACACAGCTTCGTATATTGCCGCAGACCTCAACAATTTTACGCGCCAAAATATAAAAAAACCTTATATTTTTCAAAGCGCAAACAACCGCCAACACGCAAAAAAGACAGGTAAGGGTTTTAAAGTCAAAATAACCGATATATGCGCTGTCGGGCGTAATTATAGCCGAGGTTACCACCGCCGCAAAAAGCGCCACCGTCATTACAATATTGCTTTTAAAAAAGTTTAAAATTCCTTTAAAAAATAGCGTCATATCATTTATTGCTTTCTATCATTTGTGCAAGAGCTTCGCCTACGCGGTGAAGCATTTTTAAGGTGTCGGGCAAAAGGCTTTCTGGCAGCTGCTTAAGCGCCTTAATTTCAAAGGTGACGTCACCCTTATAACCAATTTTACCAAGGGTTGCCATAATTTCTTCCCAATTACCAATCGAGCCAAAAAAGGGTATAGTATGAAGGTCGTTGTCCCTAACAACGTCGTGAATATGAAGCCCCCAAATTCTATCCCCCAAGGTTTCAATCATATTAACAATATCCTGCTTAACAAGAAATGCGTGACCAATATCAAGACATGCGCCAAAACGGCTATGATTCATCATATCAACGTAATCACGAAATTCGTCAGCAGGGGCGCAAACGCTGTCTACAATTGCTGCGCTATTGTAACGCCACATATTTTCGGTCAAAATGTTAATGTTATATTCGTCGCAAAGGGGCAAAAGACTGTTGTAAAATTCAATGTTTTGTTGGCGTAATTCAGCCTTAAATTTTGGATATTCAAGGTGCTGCTTTGGGTGAACAATAATGTTTTTAACCCCCGCAATAGCCGCAATTTCTATTGAACGGAGTATTAAATCAAATGCTTTTTCGGTTTTTTCGGCTTCCAAATAGCTTGAATGCATCGGCGCATGTGCTTGATTAAACACAATGCCGCTACCGTCGGCAATTCGTTTAAGCTCTTTAGCATATTCACGGTAATTTGGTTGGTTTTTGGGGCTTTGCTCAGACCACATATCCCCCATACCCAAATCAAGCGCCCCAAAACCGCATTTTGCAAAATATTTTATTGCTTCAAGCTCGGTCATGCGGTCATATAAAACACTGGCATTTGCCGAAATTAACATTTGAAATCACCCTTAAATTTTTAATTACATTCATTTTAAAAAATATCGCCAAGTTTTGCAATAGATTTTTAAAATTTTCTTGTAAAAAAATGGTTTTTCGTTTATAATTTAATCATAGATTTATAGGGAGGTTAATTTATGCCATCAAAAGACATTATAAAAATTAAAACCAACGTAGATAATTTATATCTTCGTGTTGCAAAGGGTCACTTTGCTTCTCCCCATGCGCATAGTAACTATTATATTGACGTTGCGGCGCAAAAATCACGTTTAACCGAAGCTAAGGCTGTAGCACGTAAGCTTTGCAGCGGCTATAACTATTTAAATACTATTGTTGATACCGTGCTTTGCCTTGACGGTACTGAGGTTGTGGGCACCTGCCTTGCAAACGAGCTTACAAAGCACAGCTTTATGAACATTAACGCCCACCAAACAATTTATATTGTTACACCTGAAACTGCAAACGGCTCACAGCTTATCTTCCGTGATAATATTATGCCTATGATTAAGGGCAAGCACGTGCTTGTTTTGGCTGTTTCGGTTGCATCGGGCGAAACCGTTACAAACGCTATTGAAGCAATTAAATATTACGGCGGTATTCCCGTTGGTGTTGCGGCAATGTTTTCCACCAAGGAACAGCTTGGCGATTTTAAGGTTAATTCGGTTTTCAACCCCAACGACCTGCCTGATTATTTTTCAGTACCTTCACACGAATGTCCCCTTTGTAAAGAGGGCAAAAAAATCGATGCGCTTATTAACAGCCACGGTTTTTCAAAGCTTTAATAAAAATTTTAAACCACGGCAGTTGCCGTGGTTTTTTTGTTATTTATCATCTGTTAATGTAGCAAGCATCAATCTACCGCCTATACGAAAACTGACAACGTCAACTTCCTTTAGAATGTCTAATTGCTTTAGCAAAGCTTTACAAAACCTCAACAGATTATATTTTAGAACTAACTAATGATAAAAACTGATTTTCTGTTGATATACAAGTCAAGCACACATAAAACCGTTCTATATGCATATAATTTAAACAGGTGATTTTATGAAGCAAAAAATTAAAGTATATGCATTTTTTATACTGTCAGCCCTTGCCGTTGGCGGACTTTCGGCATTTTTCACCCGCAACAATATGGATATTAATAACGACCTTTTAATGCCGCCGCTTTCACCACCGCCAATACTTTTTCCAATTGTTTGGACAATACTTTTCATTTTAATGGGCATAAGCGCCGCTATGATTTATACCTCAGATGTGCCGAACGCCCAAAAATACTCTGCCCTTAAAATTTATGCTTTAAGCTTGGCAGTCAACTTTTCGTGGAATCTTGTTTTCTTTAACCTGCGGTGGTTCGGCTTTGCTTTCTTTTGGTTGCTTTTTTTACTTTTGCTAATTATTATTACAATTTTTAAATATTTTAAAATTAACAGAATTGCAGCATATTTACAAATTCCTTATGCATTATGGGTAACCTTTGCAGGTTATTTAACCGCAGGCATTTGGTGGCTTAATAGATGAACTTAACCCCCACACAAGTGTGTGGGGGTTAAGTTTAAAATATTTTTTCCATTATCCTTTCAACCGCTTTTGCCATTGAATAAAAGCCTAAATCGGTAGGATGACAGCCGTCAACAGTGCCTTCGTTACCGCAAAGCGCCATAAGTTCGTTGCTTTCAATAAAATATACGTTTTTATCCCCGGCCTTTAAGGCATTTTTATAGGTTGCCTTTATTATTTCTTGGCGAGGCTTTTCCCCTTCGGGTATGTAATAAATAGGCTTTGGCATTAAAATAATTGGAATGTCGGGGTGTGCTTCACGCACAGCCTTAAACATTTTTTCGTGTGTTTGTGAGAGGTGCTCAGCCGACGGTGAATTATGGTCGTAATCAAGCACAAAGCACGACATTGAAAGACCCTTAATATAATCGATTATTTCATCCTCGGCCTTTGCGCTTCCCGCAAATCCAAGATTAATATGGTCTATACGAAAACGGCGGGTTATATGAGCCTGATATGTTGAGCCCGGTCGTGAAGCACAGGCCCCCTGTGTTATAGACGAACCGTAATAAACAATTGGCGGCATATCACGGTAGGGTGCAGCCTCTTCAACCCTTGCGCCCTCGGCAAGACCGATATATAATTCCTTCACAGAGCTATAAAGCGGAAAATTAATGGTATATTCACGCATACCGCAGTTGCCCATTTCTTTAACCATTTCATAACCGCCCGTAACATCAAAGGGTGGTACGAAGGTTATAATATAGCGTTCTTCTTCACCAAACATACCGTAAAGATCAAAGCCTGTCGAGCCTGTAAGGGCGAAATGCGGCCTTTTGCCCGAATTTAGAATTTTAACGTTAATTGCAATATACGGGCTGTCGGTTTTAAAGCGCACACGACCACCGGCCGTGTGATTATGAAGACTAAAAACACCCTCGTTAACGGTTTTTGCAACCTCGGCCGGTAGGCGCACAAAATTGTCTCCGGTATAATGCACGCCATAAACCTTAAAGGGTGCTTCATTCACATTATAAAATTTAATATCGTCTTTACTTATTTGTGTGTCAACAATAAAATTTTTGTCGATTTTTGAAATATTACTCATAGCATCACCCGTAGATATAAAATTATGCTTTTTTTCAATATAACACACCAAATTTTGCTTTTCAACCCCAAAACAAAAAAATATCTTTGTAAAAAACGATACAAAACCCAAATTTTGTGGTATAATATATATACCGACTATTTGAAAGGAATTTTTAGATGAAAATTATATCCTTTGAAAAACTGTATAATACCGAACTTTACATAACCCAGCCAATAGCAAACCTTCAGTATTGGGCGACAAGAGGAAACGTTTATTCCGCAATAGGAAAACCAAAAATTTCCCACACGTTATTATGGTTTAAAAACTGCTCGGCTACAATCACCTCAAAGGACGGCACTGTTTTAGAGGTTGCCCAAAACCAAATGACCTATATGGCAAAGGGTCTTGAATACAAGATTGATTTTCACAACACCAACAGTGAAAAAGAGAATACGGTAGCAGTACATTTTCAAATGACCGATAATGAGGGTCAGGATATTGCCCCCGTTTTAAAGCCGATAATTTGCATTAAAAACGTTAACCCTGCACTTGCCGCTAACCTTGACCTGCTGTGTGATGAATTTAGAAAAAATATTGTTTGCATGCCTGAGGTGGTGTCGATAATTTATCAGATAATGGCTACCGTTTGTCAAAAGCAAAAAAGCCGTACCACACAAAAAAAGTTTTCGTGTATTAGAAAAGGTATTGATTTGTTAGAACGTGACAGCGATTTATCTATTACCGAAATTGCAAACGAATGTGGCGTAAGCGAATGTTATTTCCGCCGACTTTTCCAAGAATACAGCGGCGAAAGTCCCATAAATTTTCGTCAAAAGCACCGCATTGAAAAGGCAAAGCAATTGCTTTTGTCGGACGAGCATTATACCGTTGGCGAAATTGCTGAAGAACTTGGTTTTTCAGACATTTACCATTTTTCTAAAACCTTTAAAAAGTTTTGCGGTATTTCACCAAACAAATACGTACAAATTGAATTAGAAAAAATGAATTAAAAGAACACGGCAATTTTTCGCCGTGTTCTTTTATATGAATTTATTTTAAAAAAACCGTCATAATAAACACAATGAGGTGATTTTATGGCAGGAAGTATAAGTAATTACAAAAGCACGTATTTAAGCGGCGTTTTGGTCGATGATATTAAAACCTTTCAAAGCATTTTTAAAAACGATGCAACCTTTAGAATAAAAAAAATTTGCGCCCGCAAGGCCGTCCCCTTTGATGCGGCGCTGATTTACATTGACGGTATGGTTGATTCTACCCAAATTAACCAAGCAATTATAGAGCCGCTTTTAGAAATGGATATTGCCAACGATTTTGAAAATTTGGCGGAATATGTCGAAAAACAGCTGATTTTTGCAAGAGATGTTAAACTAAAAACCGAAATTGCCCCCATGCTAGAGGGTATTTTATACGGCGAAGCGTTGCTTATTATAAACGGCTGCACCATTGGCTTAATGCTTGACGTTAAAGGCTTTCGCACACGTGGAATAAGCGAGCCCGAAAACGAACGCATAACCGAGGGCCCACGTGAAGGGTTTGAAGAAGCGGCACTTTTAAATTTGGCAATGCTACGCCGAAAGCTTGGCACACCTGATTTATGCATTGAGCTTAACCGTATAGGCAGCCGCACCAATACCGCTGTTTTTATTTGTTATCTTGGTACACTTGTTAACCAAAAAGCCCTTGAAAAAATTAAGCAAGGTCTGAACAGCATTAACATTGACGGGGTTTTAGACGTTAATTATATTATAGAGCAAATTTCACCGCACCCGTTTTCATTATTTAAAACTGCCGGCAAAACCGAACGCCCCGACGTTGTTGCCGCCAGACTTTTAGAAGGTCGAATTGCAATTATTGTTGACGGCACCCCCATGGTTATGACTGTGCCATACTTGTTTTGTGAAAATTTTCAGTCCGATGAGGATTATTACCAAACCTTTTTGCTTGGCAGCTTTGGGCGGTTAATACGTTATTTTTGTTTTGCAATTTCAATTTTTATACCCGCCCTTTTTGTTGCAATCACCACCCTGCATCCCGAATTTTTACCCACCAGCTTTTTAATAACCGTTTTGCAGCAGCGCACCGCCGTACCCTTTTCGGTAGTGGCAGAAACACTGGGTATGATTTTAATTTTTGAAATTTTAAAGGAAACAGGGGTACGAATGCCGCAAAACATAGGCCCCGCCCTTTCAATTGTAGGCGGATTAGTGGTAGGGCAAGCGGCGGTTGAAGCCAAAATAATAAGCGCCCCAACACTTATAGTAGTAGCCCTTTCGGGCATAGCGGGGTTAATGCTGCCACGGCTTCGTGCGGCGGTATTTTACTTTAGAATTATTTTTGTAATTTTCGCATCCCTTTGGGGTCTTTACGGTTTGTTTTGCGGTGTAATTTTAATGGTTATGTATATTGTTTCAATTAAAAGCTATGAAACCGACTATACCCTAACCTTAAACCGCATAAGCCTGCAATCCTTTAAGGATTCAATTTTCCGTGCGCCATGGCAAGCAATGAAAACCCGACCATTTTTTAACAAAGATATTATAAGGCAGCGAAGAAAATGAAAAAACTGTTTATTTTATTATTAATTCCCCTGTTTTTATGCAGTTGCAAGCAAGAAACGCAAAAATATTTGATAACCGCAATCGGCGCCGATTACGACGACGGGCTTTATACCCTATACTTTGAAGCTGTTGTAGCCAATACCGAGGAGGAAGGCCAAAAGCGTGAAATTATAACTGCAACGGGTCGCACCCTTTTAGAAACGGTTAAAAATATTGAAAAGCAAGCAACACTGCCGCTTTTAACCTCACATTGCGGTGTGGTGGCTGTCGGAAAAGGTATAACCCGCACCAAGCTTTTAGGAATTATGCGTTACTGCAAGGAAAACCGCAATATTCCCTTATCTATACAGTTTATCAAAACAGAAAGCCCTGAAAAGCTTTTAAAAACCGGTCCCGTTTCATCTATAAGCGTGGGGTACGATTTGGTAAGTATGATGCAAAAATCCCAAAAGCCGCTTGAAAACCGCCTTTTTGAAATTTATGAAAGCCAAAGCCCCGTTTTGCCAAAAATAACGCTTACTGAAAAGGGGTATTATTTTGACTAAGCTAAAGCCCTTTTCACACCACTTTGTGTGGCTTTCTGCACTATTTATTTTAGGTAGCAGTATTATAAATTTACCGCAAAAGCCCGCCAATAAATTAACCTTTTTGGGCTTTGTAATTGCATTTTTGCTTTCCCTATTACTTGTTTTGGCGGTATTTAAATTTTCATATTTAAAATACCCAATTGTATTTTTTGCTATTTATTATGTTGGCGAAACCCTTATTGTTTTTTTGCGTTTTATAAGTAAAACCCTTTTGAATAACAACCAAAATTTTTGGATTTTGCTGCTGTTTTTAACACCGCTAATATATTTTTATTTTCGCAAAACAACACAAATTTTAAATTTTTCACTTGTTTGTGGTGTAGTCTGCGGACTGCTTTTAATTTTATTCTTTTTTGCAACCGCCAAGGACTTTAACCCCAAAAACATTTACATTTATTCCTTACCAAGCCTTAAAAACCTTTTTGTGCAGGCCGTACCTTATATTAAATCGGTTACACTGCCCACAGCTATTTTAGCCCTTTATGCCAAGCAACACAAAACCTCGTTACCTGTTGCCTTAACAGGCGTTTGTGTTGGCAACGTGTTTTTGCTTATAAGCATTTTTAATGCCATTTTACTTTTCGGCGCACAAATGTCAGGCGAATTAGACTACCCTTACGCTATGGCAATTAGCACCGTTACCTTTGGCAGCCTGTTTTCACGGCTTGACGGCTTTTCCTATTTTATTTACTTTGTAACCGCGCTTGTCAAAATAACGGTTTGCATTAAAACAGCAAAAAAAGAAATTGCAACCCGACACCACTAAAGCTAACTTTAAATTATATGATAATATAAAAAACCCGCAGTATAAACTGCGGGTTTATGTTTGACTTATTAAATAAATGCATCGGGGTCGATTTCATATGTACCTTTTGCAATTTTAACAGCATCTATACAAACCAAAATAATGCCAACTATGCCGCAGAAAAGTGTGCCCAACAAACGAACTACACCCTTTTTGGTTTCGCCCAAAACAAAATTATGCAAGCCGTAAGCGCCGCCCAAAATCATAACAAGTAACAAAATAACCTTGTTTTCATTTGCAAGCCAATTAATTTCCTTTTTTACACCAGCGCCGCACTCGTCACAAAAGGCTGCGCCCTGAGCAATTTCTTTACCGCATTTTTCACAAAACATAAAAAATCCACCTTTCATAGATTATATATTAATTATACTCACAAAAAATACCACTGTCAATAAAAAACAAAAAGCCTTTCCATAAAGGAAAGGCCGTTGTTTAATAGCAAAACTATTATGCAGGGATACCCTTTGTGAGAGTACCAGCAGCTTTTCTTTCTTCGAATTCTTCATCAGTCATCTTGAAGATTTCAATAGCAAGAATGATGCCCATAATACCGTTGATAGCAGCAAAGATACCGCAAGTGCAGCAATAAAGAACTATACGGATAATGCCACCCTTGGTATTGCCCTGAAGGAAGCAAGGTACACCAATGCAGTTGAAGAAAAGTGTAAGAATTGCAAATGTAGTCTTATTCATGAGAAAACCTCCCTTAAAATTTGTTAATTTAATTATAAAACCGTTTCAACAAAAAGTCAACACAAAATACCGCTTTTTTCTACAAAATATACCAATAAACCACAAAATCCAAGCCTGTTTTACAAATAACGCACTATCTATTGTATGTATTTAGCGATTTAAAGCGAAAACCGTCATAAATGGTCTTGGGCGTGTCACCCGTTTTCGTGACACGCCCAAGTAAAGTTTCAAATAGCGGTTCCGTTTAAAGCGGCCTGCGGTATGGTTAGACCTTTGCCCAACCCAGAAGCTGATGGCCATCAGCCACCGTATTTGTTTAATTAATTATATGCCAAAATAATTAATTAAATGCTACATATTTATTAATAAATTTTAAATTTACACTTGCAAAAATTTAACTGTTTTTTCTTTATCCGCAAAAGCGGGTGGTTATTTGCTTTCTGCAGTCTTTTGGGGAATATTCCCATTCGCTGATTACCTCGTCGGTATTATAATACTTAATTTTGGGAATATAATTAGATTCAAAGCAGTCGATGATAATTAGCTTAATTTTCATTTTATCCTTTAAAATGCTTTTTATAAATACGCTTGCCTGCTGACCGACACGCACGTTGTCACGTGGTTCGGCAAGACCCGCAAGGTTTGGCGTAATTTCCACAAAAATACCGTAATCCTCAACACTTCTTACAACGCCTGTAACCGTCTGCCCTGCTGTAAATTCACGCGCGTTTTCTTCCCATGTGCCCAATAGCTCTTTGTGGGATAAGGTTATTTTACCGTCGGCGGCAATGCTTTTTATAACCGCCTTTATATTATCCCCCGCTTGAAAGCGGTCCTTTGGGTGCGAAATTCGTGAAACCGAAATTGCGTCAATAGGTAAAAGCGCAATATTGCCACAGCCTATATCACAAAATGCACCGAATGATTCTAAATGGGTTACAACCGCATTAACCACACGTCCGGTTGTATACTCACTTTCAATATAGCTTTTGCAAAGCATTTGCGCCTTTTTACGTGACAAAACAGCATACAAATCGCCCTTGCTGTCGCTTTTAATTTCGGTTATAACAAAGCAAACCGGCTTACCCACACGGGATATAAGCGCAATATCACGTGTAGCGCCGCTTTCAATACCAATAGCACCTTCATTACGGGGAATTATACCACGCATACACCCAAGATTAACAATTAAATTATGGTCGGTGTCGCACATAAGCACCGCCGCCTCAAGCACTAATCCCCTAACCTGTGCATCCAACAGCGCTGCCGGAGAAACCATATGCTTTTTGTTTTCCTGTTTGTTGTAAAGTGTACCTTCGGGATAAAATCCGTTCATTTAATTATCACCTTTCTTTTTTATCTCAGTTAATACGATTATATTCCCACTTATGTAAAAAAATGATAGAAAAATGACAGCTTTAAAAAATATTTTTAAAAATAACAAAACCCGTTCTTTTGGGAACGGGTTTTGTTGTTAAAGCCTTTATTTATAAAAAATCCTTCATTTGTTCTAAAAGCTTTTCTTCAATTTTTATAAGCTTTTTGCAAATATCCTTCGACTGCTCGTCAGCCGCTGCATATTCGTTAAGATACTTGCTTAACGACTTAACCCCCATGTTACAGCCGTCAGTTATAAGGTCGGCTATGGTATTGTCAGACTCGTTCATAACAAGCTTCATATTTGTTTTCATCCATGACATACCCTTGGCAATGGGGTTAGGCTCTTTACCGTCGTCATTATATTTTTTCAAAAGCTCTTGCAGCTTTGTGTCCAGACTGCCGTGCTCGTTTTTGCTGTCCTTAAGGTAATTTTTAAGCCTTTCGGATTCAATGTATTGCAAAACGTCGTCAATGGTTGAAATACCCATTTTTATGCCTGCATCACATTCACGAAGCAGCTTTATTGTATCTTGTTCTATCATAATTTCCCCTCCTAAAAATATTATCGGCAATAAAAGGGAAATTATTTTATTTTTTATAAATTGGGGTTTATCGCTCGGTTGGATTGATACATCATTGGCTCCCTCTGACGAGGTTAGTGAAACGGGCGAGGCGGTAGTGAATAACAGTCCGGTGGACTGTTAGAGCCGCAGAGGGACCGAGCACCGCAGTGCGAG
>JAZKZS010000014.1:0-3413 GCA_045612765.1 Acutalibacteraceae bacterium | reverse complement strand
TACAAATAAATGGCTCCCTTGTGTAAAGGGAGCTGTCACGAAGTGACTGAGGGATTGTATTTGTGACTTATTGCAATCCCTCCACCAACTGTGTTGGTCCCCCTCCCTTTACACAAGGGAGGCAACGATAAACTATAATTTAAACTTATTGAAACAAAAAATGCCGTCACTTTTGTGACGGCATTTTAAATTAATCTTCAATTTTAAATGACAAGCGCATTAAGCTGTCGCTAAAATGCATATTTTGTACCACAACACCGGGGTGATTCATTGCAATGTCGTAATGACTAAAATTCCAAAAAGCTTTAACCCCAAGCTTTATAAGCTGTGCGGATATACCCTCGGCTACCTCTTTAGGAATACATAAAATTGCAACCTGTGGTAAATTTTCACGGCAAAATTCGTCCAAAGTATCGGTGCTTCTAATTGGCTGATTGCGAACAATTTGCCCCACAAGCGATTCCTTTGCATCAAAAATACCGATAAGATGAAAGCCCTTGGACTCAAAATTCATATGCATTGCAACCGCACGACCCAAATTGCCCATACCTATTAATATAGTACTTTTTGGGCGGTCAAGCTTTAAAATTTGACCAATTTCAGACTGCAACACTTCAATATTATAACCATAGCCCTGCTGGCCAAAGCCACCAAAGCAGTTAAGGTCTTGTCTTATTTGACTTGCTGTAAGCCCCATTCTTTCAGAAAGCTCACGCGAGGAAATACGTTCCCTTCCCTCTGCCTTAAGTTCACCTAAAAACCTGTAATAGCGTGGTAAACGCTTAATTACCGATTCGGAAATTACACCTGACATTTTATTCTCCTAAACAAAAGAAATAATACATATAAATAATAAATGAAACTTCTGCCTTTGTCAAGTTTTAAAAAAATTAAAAAAATTTTTAAAAAAACTATTGACAAATCGAAAATAATCGGTATAATAAAATAGTAATCATTACTGATTTGGGTGACAAAAATGAGAAATTATTCAAAACAGCGAGAGGCGATTTTAACCGTCCTTCGCAAAACAGATACTCACCCTACAGCAAATTGGATTTACGAACAAGTTCGGGAAATAATACCTAATATAAGCTTGGGTACGGTTTACCGAAACCTCTCGGAACTTAGCCGAAACGGTGACATTTTAAGCCTTAACGTTGGCGATGGGTATGAACATTTTGATTATGACACTTCTCCCCACGCCCACCTGCACTGTAAAGCGTGCGGCTGCATACACGACGCACGGCTTGAAACCGACCCGTTGGCAAAGCTTTCGAAAAAAATGGGTTTTACACCCGAAACTACAATTTACGTAGCTTACGGTATCTGTCAAAACTGCAAAACAACAAATTAACAATTTAACTTATTGGAGGAAAATTATTATGAAAAAACATGTATGTCTTATCTGCGGTTACACACACGAAGGTGAATTTGCTCCTAACGAATGCCCCATCTGCCACGCTCCCGCTTCCAAATTCCAGGAACAAGCAGGCGAAAAAACTTGGGCTGCTGAACACGTTGTAGGTATTGCTAAGGGCGTTGACCAAAGAATTATCGACGGTCTTCGTGAAAACTTCAACGGCGAATGCTGCGAAGTTGGTATGTACCTTGCAATGTCACGTGTAGCACACCGTGAAGGCTATCCTGAAATTGGTCTTTACTGGGAAAAGGCAGCTTTGGAAGAAGCTGAACACGCAGCAAAATTTGCTGAACTTTTAGGTGAAGTTGTAACCGATTCTACCAAGAAAAACCTTGAAATGCGCGTAGACGCTGAAAACGGCGCAACCCTTGGTAAGTTCGAGCTTGCAAAGCTTGCTAAGGAACTTGGCCTTGACGCTATTCACGACACCGTTCACGAAATGGCACGCGACGAGGCTCGTCACGGTAAAGCTTTCGAAGGCTTACTTGGCCGTTATTTCAAATAATTTTAAAGTAAGGGGTGATAACCGTGGTAGAAAATTATATGGTTTGTAATTGCAAACAGGTAAGCTATGCTAATATAGCTGATGCTGTTCAAAGTAATCAAAAGTTTGATGACGTTTTAAAAACCTTTGAAAGCGTTCAAAAAATAACCCATTGTTCAACCGGCTGTGGTGGTTGTCACCAAAAAGTGCTTGACATTATATCAAACATAATGAACGGCGCCGAAATATAATCTTATTGAAAAAATTTTAAAGATGTGCTATCATAACGGTAGCACATCTTTTATTTTGAGGTGATTTAAATGCAAAAAATTAAAAAATTTGTTTATCCCTTTATTTTTACCTTTTGTTTCTTTGCTTCCTTTATAATTCTAGCAATTGTGCTGAACATAGCTTTACCAAGCGGTGATTATGCCGGTCTTGGTATTGCTTTTATAATACTAGCGGTATGGATATGGCTAATTTTTCCGATTTATTGCCTTAAATACAGCAAAGTTATAAAAGATGAAAAATTGAAATATTTATTCGCTACATATAATTCACTTGTTGTGACCATTACTTGTATATTACCTTTCATTAGTGAAAAAATAATCTTTTACTTCGGCGCCATACTTTTTGTATGGATGGAAATTTGGAACGTATGCCCGTTAGTTTTAAGTTCAATTTCCCGAAAAAAGCAAGCTGACCTCACAACCAAAGAACTGCCGACTTCAACACACCCCTTATTGCAAAACAAGACAAAAAGAACACTTGTTATTTGCTTTACTTTGTTTTATTTGTTAACGCAAATAATTGACCAAGAATTTATTAAATTTGTATTTTTCCAAAATTTCACTTATATTTTTCCGTTATTTGCCACAACCTTAATTCTTATATTTTGTGTCTTAAAAACCGAAAAATATTGGTGGCAAAAATGGTTATTACCGGTCGCTTTTGGCATTAATTTGTTTTATAATGGGGGTTCATTACTTTCAAATTTAAGGTACATAAATTACAATATTGAAAACCCATTATATTTTATGCAACTTATTATTTCCTTTTTAATCTTAGTGGCAATTATTTTTATGTTTGTGGGCTCATTTTTTAACTTTAAATACATCAATTTGTTAAAGTACGGTGCACTTGCAGGTTGTGTACTACGTCTTATAAGCAGCACACCACTTATAATTACACTACCAATTTTAGATTTGCATCTATTAATACAATGCCTTGCATATATACTTTTTTACGTTGGTATTTTTATTTTAGCAACTAATAAAGAGAATACGGATTTGGTGTAACAAATGTGTGATTTTGAAAACATAGTCCTAAAAAACCTTGATTTTAAACTGTTTTGTAGCATAGTTTCGTGACGAGGCTCGACACGGCAAAGCTTTTGAGGGACTTCTCCACAGATACTTTGGTTAAATTATATTGCCTCCCTCTGACGAGGGAGGTGCCGAGTAATACGAGGCGGAGGGAGAGAAAAACTACCCCTCCGTCTTTTGCTTT
>JAZKZS010000013.1:0-112731 GCA_045612765.1 Acutalibacteraceae bacterium | reverse complement strand
TTATCATTACAAAACATAACAAATAACATGTTTTTTATTTTTTACAATCCCTCAGTCTTTTTGCTTTGCAAAAATCCAGCTCCCTTTACACAAGGGAGCCTTTTGTTTTTACAATTCCGTCCGCCCGATAAACTATAATTTGAATACATACAAATAAAAAAGCGACGGGAGACCGTCGCTTTTTTGTCATACTATTTTTTCACCGTTTAAAACGGCGGTTACAAGTGTTTCACCTTCGTATTGAAGTTTTAATGAAAAGAAAGGAGCTTTATCCTCAATAAGCTTTAAGAAAATTTTATCGCCCTGCCAAAGCGGAAGGGAATATATATCCTTAATAGGTACCCATTCAAGATTACCTTCATCACATTCAATTAAATCGCCTGAAAAATTATTCGCATAAAACAGGTGAATATATTCGGTTGGCCACTTGTCCGACACAAAGGTTAATATACCACGGTATTCGGGCTTTATAAGGGTGAGACCCGTTTCCTCATACGCTTCACGAAGCATACATTCCTCGGGGCTTTCCTTATCTTCAAATTTACCGCCAATACCTATCCATTTATCTTGGTTAAGGTCATTTACCTTTTTGACACGGTGAAGCATTAAATATTTACCGTCTTTTTCAATATAGCAAAGGGTGGTGTTAATCATTACAGTTACTCTTTTCTTGAAAGGTCGGTTGCTTGGTGCTGATAACCCGAAATGTAGAATACCTCGGTATCAATATTCTTTTGGTCGAAAATACAGTTATACTGAATTTTTTCATATTCCTTAATAATATCGGTATAGGGTGAGTTATCGCTCCACTTATAATAATTACCCTCGGCATCGATATAACCTGCGGTGTTAATAACAGGCAAGGTTTCAGAAAGCTTTAAAAGGTATTTGTTATATTCGGTAAGCTCAAGCCCAGCGGTTTGAAGCACTAATGAAGAAAGGTAGTTAACGCTAAGGCGTTGTATCATCTTTTCTTCAATATCGTAATTTGCCCAAATAAAGAATGGGGTCGTATAACGCTTTTGTTCTTCCTCAATGGTAAGGTTGTCAATATCCTTAACACCCATAACCTCGGCAATAAAGTTGGTTTCAACGGTGGGTTGATGGTCGCCAAACATACAAATTACGGTAGGCTCCTTAACCTTTGAAAAATATTCAACAAGTTCCTTAAAAGCACTGTCGGTTGCACGCACAAGCGATAAATACTTATTTGCACGGTTATAAGCCTTTGAGGTAGAGGTAGCGTATATAGCTTCGTTAAAGTTTACACAGCTCATTGAATAGCCACCGTGGTTTTGCATGGTAACGTTAAATGCAAAATAAGGCTGTGATTTGTCGCGGTTTTCGTAATTTTCAATTAAAAGGTCAAAGTTGTAATCGTCGCTTATATATTGGCGAAGCAACATATTTGAACCGGGGTAGTTAAGGTCAATAAGGCTTTGCAAATAGTTTGCATCGTTGCCTTTCGCTTGGTATTTTTCCCAAAGTGACATATCAAATATATCTTCCAAGGCGGTAAACATATTAAAGCCAAAGTTGCTGTATACAGTCGGTCGGTTCCACCCGTCAGCAAGGTAAGGGTGGAATGCCCAAGCCGAATAATTTTGCGCCTTCATGGTTGAAACAAGGGATGCCATTGGGTTTTTAACGTAAAGCATATATGCATTACTGCCCGACGGCAAGAAGTGGGTTGAGTGACCTGTTAAAAATTCAAATTCAGTGTTCGAAGTTCCCGCGCCAATAACCGGTACGTAAAGGTTGCCCTTAACGGTGTTTTCGGTAAGGCTGTTCATAAATGGCATATAGTCGAGGTTGGTTTCCAAATTGCCGAGCACACGTAAATCCGCAAGCGATTCGTTCATAATGCAAATAACGTTTGGCGTAACCTTGTTGGGATCTTTATTATTTTCAGGCTCAATCGTTTGGTCAATATAATCCTTAATTTTATCGGGGTCGTAATCGTTAGGCTCAGACATAAATAAATATTTTGTGTTTACAAAGAAATTATAAACAAAGCCATAATTTTTGTAACCGCGGGCCTGATTCCAGAAGTCAGGCTTAATGCCTATATCGGCAAAAATGCTTGTGCCGTAAAACAATATAAGCAAAACGGCTGAAAAGGTTGCCATAAACGAACGTGAAACGATTGCGGTTGCTAAATTAAATTTTGGCGTGCGCATTTTAATTGTGCATATAAGCATAATTAAAAATATGAAAACAGCGGTTATAAGCTTATAGTTGGGCGCAAAGTTATATGTGCCTGCAACACCCGCTGCAGTACCAACGCTTAAAAAATCCATTGGTTGAAAGGGTGTGCCACGGAATTCCATAACATAGTGGTGGGCAACCGCAAGGCAAATTATTACAAGGTTTACAGTAGTAAAGGAAACGGCAAAATTGCCCGAAATCGCAAAAAGAATGAAATATAATACTAATATAATAAGGTAATTACCGAAAAGACCAAGGGTTGTCATATCACCAATAAACTTGTTGTTTAAACATTCGGTAATGGTAACGGTTAGAAACGGCAATAAAAGTATGGTGGCAAAGCCAAGTATTTGCTGTGTTAGGTTGTGGTTAATTTTAAGCCTAAAAATTGTTACAGCCGCAATAACAAAGGGCAGTGCCAGGTCAAGCGCCATAATTAACCAACGGGTTGAAATGCTTAAGCTATTATAGGTGTTAATGCTTAATATAACCAATAATATACCTGCGAGGCATAATACAGCGCCGATTATTTTAGAGGTTTTTGTAGAGGTTACTTCAAAATTGTTCTTAAAATAGCCTGGGACCGATTCTTTTAAAAAACGGGGAAGCTTGCCGCAAACAAAATCCTTAGCCCTTTCTTTAACGGTGTTTATATCCATAATATACTTTCCTTTCAGGTAGCATATATTTTTTTACATATATAGTAAGTATAACATGATTTTAAAAAAATAACAATAGTTTTATGCCTTGCAAACGGTTAAAAGTGATTTTTTTCCAAAAAACAGCGAAACCGTTGTGCATATTGCATACGCTTTAGCTCTTTAGTTAGATAAAGTAAACAAATTTTCAAAAAATGCCAAAAAACACTTTACAACTTTATCGAAGTGAAGTATAATAGCAACATCGGTTTAGCGCTTATGGAAAAATTTAAGCCTGGCGCAAATATAATTAAATCTTTTTAAGGAGAAATTAAAAATGAAAAAACTTATCGCATTACTTATGGCAACATTACTTATCATTGCTTGCTTCGCAGGCTGCGGTGCAAAGGAAGCAGAAAAAGAAACCATCGTTGTAGGTTACACAATTTATAAACCTATGAACTATATGGACAAAGATGGCGAAACCCTTATTGGTTTTGATACCGACCTTGCAAAAGCAGTTTTCGAAGGTCTTGGCTATGAAGTAATGTTCCAGGAAATCGACTGGGACAGCAAATATACCGACCTTAACTCTGACACAATTGACTGTGTATGGAACGGCTTTACCTGTAACACTAAAGATGATGATGGTATCGCTCGTGCTGACAAGGTTGACTTCTCTTACAACTATATGGAAAACCGTCAGGTAATCGTTGTTAAGAAGGATAGCGGCATCACAAAGGCTGAAGACTTAAAGGGCAAGACCGGCGCTGCTGAAGCAGGCTCGGCTGGTGAAACCTATGCAAAAGGTTTTGACGGCATTATTTACAAGGGCTGCCCCAAGCAAACCGACTGCTTAAACGAAGTAAACGCTATGACGGCTAACTTTGCTGTACTTGACGCACAGCTTGCTAAGAGCTACTGCGGCAGGGGCAACTATGCTGACCTTATGATTCTTGACGACCTTTCTTCTGATGTTGAATACTATGCTATCGGCTTTAAGAAGGGTAGCGAGCTTACTGCAAAGGTAAACGAACAGCTCGTAAAGCTTGCTGAAGACGGCACAATTAAGAAAATTGCTGAAAAGTACGGCGTTCTTAACACCACTATTCTTGACTATTCTGACCAAGTAAAATAATTAACAAATAAATACTTTCGGAGATATATAATGACCTTTTTACAAGTAACCCTATTTCTTTTGGAAGGCTTTAAATTATCTTTGCTAATCTTTGCGGTGACGCTGCTTTGCGGCGCACCGCTTGGTTTGCCTATAGCCTTTTGTTCAATGAGCAGCTTTAAGCCTCTCAAAGCGGTTTCAAAGATATTTGTTTGGATTGTCAGAGGTGTGCCTTTGATGCTTCAAATATTTATTATTTATTATGTGCCGGGGCTTTTGTTTGAATTCCCCTTGTTTGCTAAAATTGACCGTTATTTCTTTTTGGAATACGGCATTTCAGACACAGGTCGTATTGTTGCGGTGCTTATTGCATTTACTATTAATTACGCTTGCTATTTTTCGGAAATTTACCGTGGCGGTATTGAAAGCATTTCTCAAGGACAGTATGAAGCAGGCTATGTTTTAGGCCTTACAAAATCCCAAATATTCAGAAAAATTGTATTAAAGCAGGTTGTAAAGCGCATTGTTCCGCCAATGTCGAACGAAATTATTACACTTATTAAGGATACAGCGCTTGCTAACTGTATCTTGGTTTGCGAAATTATTAAGCAGGCTAAAGAGCTTGCCGCAACTCAGGCTCTTGTTTGGCCGCTTTTCTACACAGGTGTATTTTATTTAATTTTCGTTGGCATATTAACAATAGTTTTAGGCCGAGTTGAAAAGAAACTGGATTATTTTAAGAGTTAAGGAGGAAAGACTGATAATGGCTTTTTTGGAAATTAAAAATATTAAAAAAAGCTTTGGAAAATATGAAGTTTTAAAGGATATCAGCTTTTCTCTTGAAAAGGGTGAGGTTTTATCAATTATAGGCTCATCGGGTAGCGGTAAAACAACCTTGCTTCGTTGTATAAACTTTTTGGAATTTTCCGAAGAGGGAACAATTGCGGTTGACGGAAAGGTGATTTATGACGGCGGCAGTCTTCATAAATATACCGATACCGAAATACGTGAAAACCGTTTGCATTTCGGCATGGTGTTTCAGTCATTTAATTTGTTTCCGCAATATACCGTTTTAGAAAACGTAACCTTAGCGCCTAAGCTTTTAAAGCGTGGCACTAATGAAGAAATTGAAGAAAATGCAAAACGCCTTATTGAAAAGGTAGGGCTTTCTGAAAAGCTTGATTTTTACCCTTGTCAATTGTCAGGCGGTCAGCAACAGCGTGTTGCAATTGCAAGGGCGCTTGCAATGAATCCCCAAATTTTGTGCTTTGACGAGCCTACATCAGCCCTAGACCCCGAGCTTACAGGTGAAGTTTTAAAGGTTATTAAGGGGCTAAAAGGGCAAGACAGCACTATGATTATTGTAACACATGAAATGGATTTTGCTAAAAACGTTTCGGACAAGGTTATATTTATGGCCGACGGTGTTATTGAAGAAATGGGTACACCACAAGAAGTATTCGATAATCCAAGGTCTGAAAAGACAAGAAATTTCTTAAATAAGTCAAACGAAGTATGAGGTGATTATATTGGCTCCTGAAAAAATTACCGAAAAAATGGTTAGCGAGCTTTTTGAACTTTTGGTATCAATAGAAAAAGCAGAGGATATGGAATTATTGTTTGCCGACCTTTGCACTAAAAACGAAATTGAACAAATGACCCAAAGATTAATTGCCGCAAAGCTTTTACTTCAGGGTAAGACGTATAATCAAGTAATTGAAGCTACTGAAATTTCTTCCGCAACGCTTAGCCGTGTTTCAAACGCAGTTAAGTATGGTAATGGCTATAAACAGTTTGTTAAATAATAAAAAATCCGTCAGCTTGGCTGACGGATTTTTTCTATATCAATTCAATTATTACACCAATTGTACCTCGTTGACCTTTAGTGGCACGGTGTGAATGAAGTGTGTCGGCATTACAATTTGTACACAAATCTGAAATATCCATATTTTCGGGCTTAATACCTGCATTTAAAAGGACTTGCTTATTAGCCTGTGCCATATCAAGCCAATATTTTCCTTCACCCTTATCGGTGAAAATTTCATCTAATTTAAGGTATTCAAGCTTTTTGAATTCTTCATATACGGGGGTGTCAACCTCGTAACAGCACTTAGAAATGCAAGGTCCAATACAAGCAATAATATCAGCGGGATTACAGCCAAATTCCTTTTGCATTTTTTCAACTGTAATCTTACCAATTTCCTTCACGGTGCCACGCCACCCCGAATGTGAGGTTGCAATAACCTTTTTAACGGGGTCACAAAATATAAGGGGTGTGCAGTCGGCATATTGTGTTACAAGTGCAACACCAGATTCGTTTGTAATAAGTCCGTCAATATCTTGAAAGGAATCTTTATCGTAACCTGTGCCGCAATGGCTTTTGTTGACAACCATAACGTTGTTTGTGTGGGTTTGTTTACTTAAAACCAGGTGGCTTGTATCAATGCCAACACAGGCACATAAAAGCTCGTAATTTTTTATAACGTTTTCACGCGTGTCAAGATTAAAGCTCATATTCATTGGGCCGTAAGGATATGGGCTTACACCGCCAAGCTTTGTTGAAAAAATGTGACGCACAAGTCCGGTGGCGTCAAGCTTTGGGAAGGTAATATACGTTATATCACCATTTTTACAAATATTTAGGGTGTTTGATTTCATCGTTTGCAGCCTCAACAGTAATATTGTTATAAAGTGTTTCAAGATTATAAATTATACGTTTAACTTCGGTCAATCCAAAGCGGTTTTCAATTTCTGAAAGGGCAATATCCATCATTGGGGGCCGACGTAGTGAATGAGTATCGGTTGCTATAAAGGTTATAATTTTGTCTTTAAAGAGTTTTTTCAAAACACGATTATAGCTTTTACTAAAAAATGATGCGGCATTCACCTGTGTTAAAATTCCATTTTCTTTTATGAATTTTAAAAATGCCCTATAGCCCTTACAGGTATGGTACCTTTCAACGTGGGCAATAATGGGAATAATGCCAAGCTCTTTTTTAAGGTATAATATTTCATTCATAAAACCTTTTGAAAGCATATACGGGTTTGGCTCAAGTAAAAGATAATTGCTTTTGCCAATGGTGAACTCCTTCATAAATTCACTCCTGGTAATACCGCTGAAATAAAACAATTCACAGCCTAAGATAATATTTGGAAGCTTATCGGTTTGTTTGCGTAAGAGTTCATATGAAGCGTTACGTCGGTTTTTAAATGCTTCAATAGTGTCGTCATATGGGTAAAAATGCGGCGTTGCAATAACGGTTGTTATACCTTGCTTTTGCATTAGCTTGAGAAGGGTTATTGCGGTTTCAAGGTCTTTAGCGCCATCGTCAACATTAGGTAAAATGTGTGAATGAATATCTAAAAGCAAGTTTACGCCTCCTTTAAAATTGGTAATATTAAAAAACGGGAGAATAATTCTCCCGCATTTTTAATAATAAGATTTTTCACTTCTGTAATAGCTGTATTTGCTCTTGTAATAGCCCTTGGGTCGTGGGTCTGAACCGTTGAGTATTACACCATCAACTTCAATGCCTAATACACCTAAAGCCCTAACAGCTTTTGTAAATGCATCGTGGGTTGTTATAGAAGCACGTACAACCATAATAACTGTATCAACCTTTTGAGCAATAACCAATGCATCTGAAACCGGGTTAACAGGTGGAGCGTCTAAAATGATATAATCATAGTCGTCCCTAAGTTTGTTTAAAAGGTCATCAAATGCTTTTGAACTTATAAGCTCAGACGGTTTTGGTGCACTAGAACCGCAGGTTATAATATCAAGAAATTCATTATGGTGGCGTACAGCCTGTTTAAGATTTGATTGGTCCATAATAATATCTAAAAGACCGATATTATTTGCGATTTTTAACTTCTTGTGAAGTGAAGGACGGTAAGCGTCGGTATCAATAATTAAAACCTTTTTATCAAGCTGAGAAAGTGTAATAGCAATGTTTAATGACGTTGTTGATTTACCTTCTGAAGCGTTGGGGCTTGTGATAGCCAAAATCTTACTGTCTTTTTTAGACATCAAGGTCACAAGGTTAGTTCTAATATTTTTATATGATTCAATAATAGAAAAGGTTATTTTTTGACGAATATCCGACATAAAAAGGTTATTGTTGGACATTTTGTTTAAAGTATTGGCCATTTTTATCTCCTTGCTTTTGACTTTGCCTTGTTTGTTTGTTTGTTACTTGAGCTGTTGTTTGTAATGGAAAAATCGGGGATATTGCCTATAACAGGTATTTTATAGTGCATTGAAAAATCTTCCTCGGATTTAATTGTAACGTTAACGCTTGTAACAAAAACAATAATTGCATAACAAAGTACAGTGCCTATAAGGGCAGCTAAAATGGTTGTACTTGCAGTTTTTGGTGCCGTTTTAACGGCTGAATAACTTTCCGCAGTGATTTTTACCTCTGTGCCTGCTATATTTTCAGCAATAAATTCAGGACAAAGTTCCAAAAACATATTTGTTACTTCAATTGCTTCGTTACGGCTGTTAAGAACAAACGATACGTTAAGAATTAATGAAGTATCGTTTTGGCTTTCAACAGTTGCAGCATTCATCAATTGCACATAAGTATATTTGTTGCCGGTTTTTTTAGCAAGCTCTTTATAAATTTTGGGCGAATTATTAAGCAAATCCTTAATTGTGTTCAAAAGGTTTACCGAAGCGGCAATATCAGTATTTTGAACGGCTGAAGAGTTGGCATTGGTGCCAATACCACCGTTTGTAGATAAAATTGAACCACTTGCACGATAGTTTTCATCAGTAAAGTTTTCGCAATAAACAAATGCGGCAGTACCACAAACGATTGCGGAAATTATAATGATGATGATATTTCTTAAAAATAGACTTAATAAGTCTCTGTATGTGAGATTAGACACGGTGCACATCCTTTGCAATTATTTGAAAGCTAACAAAAGCCGTCAATATAGTTAATTATATAATACATAAAATAAAAAAGCAATAATTAAATTTTGTTATTCGAAAATTTGTTATAAGAAGCATAAATTTCAGTATAACTTCTATATGCATTTTTGTATACTTCAATAATATAAGCGCCGTCATAACCTTTTTGTTCCATTAAATTAAAGAAGTCGTCAAAGTTAAAACCACCCCTAAATGGTAAGAGACAGTCGCTTGCAAGTGAATGGTCACTTATATGACAGTGTTTTATGTGGGATGCAAATTCTTCAGCTAATTCAAAGGGATTATAGCCGGAACGTACAGCTTGTTTGATATCAAAGCAAAATTTAGCATCATCACCTAAAATTTCGCACATTGAACGTAAAAATTCACGGTCACGGGCACGGAAGTTTGCAACGTTTTCCTGTAAAACGTATATCCCGTTTTTTAAGGTTGCGCTATTAAGCTGCATATAGCGTTCGCAGTATTCCTCGTCGGATAAAATGCCGTTATTTTTGCCACCGTGCAGGATGATATATTTTGCGCCAAGCTCGGCCGCTATTTCAGAATAACGGGCAAATTTATCCAGTCCTTCGTAAAAACGTCTAGTATATTCTGAAAAAAGCATAAACGATTCGGCCAAAGAAGCGGTAGGATGAATTGATGTAATGTTGATTTTATATTCATCTTTTATATTGCAAAGCATATCAATAAAAGCGGGTTTAAGCTCACTTTCACAGTTAAAGAAAATTTCACAGTTTTTAACACCTGCCTTGCCGATTTCTTTAAGCGCAAGTTCGGTTTCAAGAGGGTAAAGTGAAGCGGTAGAAACACCTATATTCAAGCTTTAGCATCTCCCTTCGGGTTAATATAAACTGTTTTGTTGGTGGTATAAATTACCATGCCGGGTTTTGCGCCGTTTGGCTTTTTAACAAATTTTATTGGGGTATAATCAACAGGCACCTGTGCCGAATCGGCCGCTTTTGAATTAAGCGCCGCAAGGGTAGCGGCCTGTAAAACGGTTTTCTCACTCAATTCGTTGCCGTCGCAAAAAACAATAACGTGGCTGCCCGGAATATTTTTGGTGTGAAACCACATATCGCCCTTATTTGCTGAAACGGTGGTTAAATAATCGTTTTGGCGGTTATTTTTGCCAACTAAAATTTTATAGCCTTCAGCCGATATATATTCTTTGAATTTGTTTTTGGGCTTTTGCTTTTTACGGTTTTGCTGTTGCTTTATATAACCCGCATCCGAAAGCTCTTCACGAATTTCGGTAATGTCTGAAATATCGTTACAGCGGCTTATACTTTCTAGTACGGAATCAAAGTATATAAGCTCTTGCTTATCGTTTTCGGTCAGTTTCAAAAGGGTTTCTTCAGCGGTGTAGGTTTTCTTGTAATCTTTAAAATATTTATTTGCATTTGCTGATGGTGAAATTGCAGGGTTAAGCGGAATTCTAATATTTTTAAGCTCGGAGTCGTAGTAATTCGGCACCTCGGCAACGCTTGCACCTTGGGGTATAAGGTGCAAATTTGCTTTAATAAGCTCACCGTAAATGCGCAAATCCTCACGGTTTTCACATTTCTTTAAATCCTCTAGCCTAAGCGCAAGCTTACGTTCGGTACGGGCTTTTAAATTGGTTACAAGCTTTATAATGTCACGTGCGTTTTGGTTAATGCGGTTTGCAATATCGCGGGCAGTGTAAAATTCGTCTAAAAGACTGCTAAAGCTGTCAAACACCTTATTTTTATAGCTGTCACCATATTGTGAAATGGTATTAAAGCTGTAATCCATTGGTGTTGAGTCGGGCTTTAATATAAGGGTGGGTATTCCGCCCGATTTAAGCGTGGCTATTATATCAAAAAGGTTATTCTTTTCTTCAATTTCACGGCAAATAAGGGGTGAAAAGCCGTCTATTGTTTGCAAAAGGGTTGCAGATTTAAGGCGGTTTTCAATTTCACTAAAATCACAAATTAAGGGGTTAAGCTTTTCTTGCCCAGGGGGCAGGGAATAGGTCGCACCGGGCAGTAAAAGCCGTGCCGAGCTTTCAATATCGCTGTGACGAAGACAGTCGATAATTTTACCGGTTTTATCGGCTAAAATAACATTTGCACTACCCGATAAAAGCTCACAAATTAAATCAAGTTCGGTAATGTCGCCCATTTCGTTCATACTTGAAAAGGTAAAAATTATAACTCTTTCAAGGTCTGGCTGAGATATGCGGATAAGCTTGCCGCTTAAAAGATGCTTTCGCATAAGCATACAAAACATGGGTGGCTTTTCGGGGTTTTCAAATTTGTTTTCGGTAAATTGCACCCTGGAAGTACCCGATTTTATATTAATTAAAAGTCGTTTAACAAAGCCTTTTTTGCGCAACAAAAAGACCAGTTCCTCTTTTGAAGGCTGGTAAATTTTGTCAATATGGCAGTCAACCGCTTGTGAAAGCTCGTTTGACATACAGTGTAAAAAGGCACCGTCAAATGGCATAAAATTACTCCGTCAATGTTTTTGTAATATAATCGCAAGCCGATTTAAAGCTTAAATATTCGGCCTGCTTTTCAGCTATGCTTTCGAGGGCTTTTGATGCCTCAAAAAGTCGCTTTTGTTGTTTTTTAATATATTTAACACCGTCTTGGGTGTCGGGTGTAACCTTACCTATGTAATAAAACCCGTTCGGATAGCTTTTTGTATCGCCCGTAAAATTTATAACCATAACCGAATACAGCTTATTATTTTCATAAACTACAGTTTCGGACATAATTTCAAAACCGTTTTGGCATAAAAATTCACGTAGCGCCTCGGCAGAGGTGGTGGGCTGTAAAATAAAGGTTAAATCCTTACTTTTGGCAAAATCACAGCGGTCAATAATACCTGCAATAACGTTTCCGCCCATACCCGCAATAATTACGGTGTCAACCTCGGTTTCATTAACACCCTCAAGGCCGTCGCAAAGGCGTAAATCAATATTATCGGCTTTAAGCTTTTTAATATTGGCTTCGGCATGTTTTAGCGGTAACTCGTTAAGGTCGGCCGCTATTACGGTTTTAGCAATGTTATTAAGTCGTAAATAAATTGCAAGGTAACCGTGGTCGCACCCAATGTCACACACCCTTGCGCCTTTTGGCACAAGGGTGGCAATTGTTTCAAGTCTTTGGCTTAACGGTTTCATTATTTGTCAGCAAAGTAGGTATTAAGTTTTGCAAGTAAAGCGTCACAATCAGCGCCGTGTACTTGGCATGCTTGCTCGATAGTTTCACCACGTGAGCAAGGGCAGCCAAGGCAATGCATACCAATTTCTAAAAAGTATTGCGCACAGCCTGTATCAATGTCTAAAACTTCGCCAATAATCATATCTTTTGTAATTTTCATTTTAATCACCTTTCTAATTTAAAAAATTTTAGTTTTATTGTTAATATCAATGCGGTTGTGGTTGTAAAGCTTGCGGTTTTCCATTGCCCAAAGGCGACCTGTAAAGTCATCAGGCGCTGTGGCTTCAACCGCTTCCTTCATTTCATACACACGTGAATCCATAAGGTCAAGCTCGGAAAGTAGCTCGGCTTCAATAAAGCCGGGGCGTACTGCTGCACCAAACTCTGGCTCGCCGTGGTGAGAAATTAACATATGCTCTAAAAGCATGGCGGTTTTTGGGTTAATGCCAAGCTTTTTAGCGTATTCGTTTACCACCATTGCACCCATTGTTAAATGGCCTAAAAGGTTGCCCTCAACCGAATAGCCTGTGGCAATTCCGCTGTCGGCAACGGTATATTCCTGAAGCTTTGCAATATCGTGCAAAATTGCGCCCGAAATTAAAAGCTCCTCGTCAACAAAGGTGTAAAGCTTGCAAACGCCCTGCGCCAAACGAACTATTGAAAGTGTGTGTAAAAGCAAACCGCCACGTACTGCGTGGTGTAGCTTAAAGGCGGCAGGCCAATAAAGAATTTTTAAGCGGTTATCGTTTAAAATGGCGGTTACAATTGTTTTAAGGTCTTCGTCCTTAAAGCCGCTTGTAATGCTTAAAAGCTCGTTAAACATTTGCTCGCCCGAATAATCAGCCGATTTTACAAAATCCTCAGCCTTTACGTTATCCTCAACACTTGTGTGGCGAATACGTTCAATTTTAAGCTGGTCGTTGCCATTATATTCCGAAATAATGCCCCTAACTTTTACAATTTGGTTGGCTTCATATTCGCCGTGAAGCTCTGGTACGTAGCGCCAAAGCTTTGCGTTAATTTCGCCGTCGCTGTCACCCAAGGTCATATCAAGGTAGCTGTCGCCCTTAGACGAGGTTTTGCGGTCGATTGTTTTAATAAGGCAAAAGCCTTCAACAAGACCCTTGTTGTCAATTGAAGTAAAATTCATAACATAAATCCTTTACTTATATTTACTGAATGCTTAAGAAATATTCGGCAATGCCGGCGGTAATTGCTTTGGCTTTAGCATCGTTTACCGACATATTGATAATATTGTTAAGGTCGAATTGGTTAGTCATGTAACCGTTTTCGGTAAGCACAACGGGACAAACGCTGCAACGCCCCATAAAGTAGTAATGCCACTTAAGGGTGGTGTTTTTATAAACCTTATTGCCGTTAACCGTTAGGTTAGAGTTATGGTTTTGCATTATTTGTGCCGCCGCTTTTGAATAGGGCTGGTAATAATACGACCCAAAGCCGTTAAGTGAGGTTGCGGTATTGCCGTCGTGATGTATTGCAATACAATAGTCTGGCTTTAAATTTTTAAGCATTTCAACCTTATAATCTGCTAACTGTTCAACGTCGGTTGTGCGGGTAATATATACCGTTGCGCCAATGCTTTCAAGCTCGCGCTTAATGGTTTGGGCAAGGGTTAAATTCCATTTCTTTTCCGCTTGGTTGCCCTTACCAACCGAACCCGTGTCGGTTTTACCGCCGTGACCAACGTCAATTAAAATAACTGCGCCTGTAAGGTCTGCACCGTATTCATTATCGGCTTCAACTACTTTGGTTGGGTTTAAAAATTTAAAGCAAAGTTGGTTTTGTTCGTTATAGTAAGCATCCCAACCATAAAAACCGCCCTGTTTTTTAAGCACAAAACGAAGGGTATAGTCTTGCGATTTTTCGTTTTTAATTACCTTAACCTCAGAAAAAAGCGGGTGGTCTTCGGGGATGGTAATTTCACCCTCGAAAACGGTTGCATAGCAAAAGGTAATATCAAAGTAATTAAAGGTTACGTCATTAACAGTGAAATTGCTGTTATAGGCTTGGTCTTTAAGCTCAAATAAGAAGGGGGCTTTCCAATCGGTGTCAAGCACTAGGGTTGTGTGGTGACCTTCAATATCAAAGCTTGCAACCGAAAGCTCGTTATGGTCGGGCAGGGTACCAACGTATTGCTTTGTAACGGTTGTATAATCCTTATACGGACTACGGCGTTTTGAAGCATATACCTGTCTGCCACAACGAAGGGTAACAAGCTGGTGCTTATAACCGCCGTCACCGGAAACGGTGCGAAGGGTTGCGCTGCTGTAATCCACCGTGCCTTCGGGTAGGTAGTTGTTATACGGGCGGGATTTATCGCTTGTGTCTTTACCGTTAAAGGTTTCAGCCTGAAAGGCTACAACTTCGGCAATAATGCCCGAACCAACGTTTATATAGTTGCCGCCCGATGGTGTGGCATTGGGGTCATAATCAACCACAACGTTTTCCTTTTTGCAGGTAATATTGCCCGATGAAAAGCTTTCGCTCCATCCGCCGTGCTTGCCTGTAAAGGTTACTTTACCTAAGTTGCGGTCAACAAAGTGGCCGCTTGGCAGTGTGAACTGACCGCTAAAGGTAGAATCACCGCCGTTTACATTAACCTTTTCGGTAAGGGTAATGGTTTGACCGTTAAATTTAGCAGTAACGGTAGCGCCCGTCTTGGCTGTAGCCGAAACGTTAAGCTTATTACCTGCCGAATAGGTTTGTGCGTTTGAAGGGGCATAAGCGGTAATAATTATGTAACGACGGTAAATTTTAAAGGTTTTAGTTTCACCCTCGACAGTAAACTTGATGATGTTGTTGCCGTGCTTTAAATTAACTGTTTTTTCAAAGTTGCCAAGTTCATCACAGGCTATAACCTCGTTGCCAAGCTTCAATTCCTTACCATTTTTAACATTGCCCTTAAAGGTAACGGTCGAATTATCGGTGCTAAAGCTTTCGTAAGTAGGCGCAGTAAAGGTTAAATATTCGGTTGGTGTAAGTTCAATCTCAGGTACGTAAACCGGTTGCGAAACCACTGGGTCCTCTTCGGTTATATAGGAACCACTTTGTGTCGGAAAAAGCTTATCACCGTATTTTATAACTAAAAATGCAGTCGCAAGAGCTAAAATTACGCCGCACAAAATAGAGCAAATTATTATAATTGTTTTTTTCATATTATCTCTTTTCTTTTGTACTTCTTGTTGATATTTCATTATATAACAATATATTTTAAATTGCAATAACTAATATGTGGAAAACAAAAACGGCGGTATAAACCGCCGTTTAATATTTCAAATTATAGTTTATCGGGGTAACCATATTGCACAGACCAATGCCTCCCTCTGACGAGGGAGGTGGATTTTTGCAAAGCAAAAAGACGGAGGGAGAGAATAAAACACTTAAATTTAAATGCTTTTCTCTCCCTCAGTCACTCGTTCCTCGTGACAGCTCCCTCGTCAGAGGGAGCCAAGGATATTCCAGTTTCGCCTAAGCGATAAACCCTAACTTATCATTCAATAATCGCAAATGGGGCACAGTAGGTGCGTATGGTGTAGTTGCCGTCTTCATCCTCAAACCGCACTTTTTTATAAATAAGATATTCGCCAAGGGGTAATTCTCCATAGGTTACGTCTAAATCACTTGTAAGGGTGTAAACCTCACCACTTGGTATGGTGTAAATAACGCTGTCCCAGGTTAATATTTTATCTTCGTAATCCTTTTGCCCCAAGACCTCACGCATATAAAAACCGAACGAAACAGGTTCATCTTTATAAATTGCACGAATTTCATATTCAGGTGTTACGGTAAGACGACCAACCTCTTTTTGATGTTCCTGTGAATGTTCAAACGCTACCTGCAAAACATTGCCGTCAAGGAAGTTTACCGACATTTTAAGTCCCCATTCATCAAAATTAAAATTGTCGTAAGATGCAAGACCGAAAAGCATATATTTTACATTTTCAATATCTTTGTTATCTATTGCAATTCGGTGTTCGGGGTGCACCACAGGGCAAAATGAAATTTGGTTTTGCGGTATGTCATAGGTGCTTAAAATTGTGCGCATAATACCTAAATCAATAGGGCTTGAAGCGAAAATTTCGTCATCGGTATAAACCAAATTTCTTCCGCTTTTAAGCACGCATTGATAGCTAATTGTGCCGGTTTTCCAAACATAAACCTCTAGCCCGTTTGCGGTGGAAAGCCCCATATATTCTTTATAAACTGTTTTAAATATGTTGTCGGCATTCACGCCTGTATAGGTTGGTGTAGACCAAAACTTCTTTTCAATTTCACGTCTGTATTTTTCGGTGATTTTTACACGATAACTTGAAAGTAGGTTGTGGACAACTCTAATTTTTACATTTTCACGCTTTACGTTATAACTTGAAAGAATTGCACGCATTTCAGCCATACTGCAACCATTTGTAACTGTTAAGCTTTTATCAGAAATATTGTCATAAAGTGCACTTTCCAATGCGCATTTATAGGTGTTAGGTGACCATTCACAAATATAGACAATTAAGCCCTCGGTTATGTCTAAATCGAAAAATTCGGGGTAAGTGGTTTGTAAGTGTGAATATTGGTTGACGGTTATCATACTTTCGTAAAGCTCACGTGCTTTATGGGGGTCTTTAACGTGGTAGCTTAAGGTCAGCTTTGCAAGACCGTAGGGGATATAAACCTCGGTAAAATCCTTATTGAAAGAAATATATAAACCGTCTACCTTTGAATGGATGGATGGATATAAGTCTTCTACGCTTTGTAAAACGATAGTGTTACTTGTATCTCGGCTACCATCTTCGCTTCGATCAAGGGACACTGGATTTTTAGAAATTTTTAGTTTTAAAATTTGTTTTATAAGTTCTTTGTCAACCGACATAACATTTTCGAAGGTTTCGCCGTCCCATTTTTGAACGCTTAGGGTGTTTTCAAGGTAAGAGGAAAGGTCAACGTCCTCAATGTGCATAATGGTGTTACTTTTGGGGTTAGTCAGAAAGCAAACGCCAAGCACTATACTTAAAACAAGGCAAACGGAAATAATCCAAACGGTCGGTTTTTTATAATTTAGTACCGATTTTATACGGCTCTTAACTCCCGTTTCACCAAAAGCCAATGGGCAAGCGGTGATAAGGCGTTTTTGTATACTGCAGTTTAAAAGCGCCTCAGAATATGGCTTTTTAATATCGCTTCCCATTTGCTTTATAACCGCTTCATCACAGGCAAATTCAATATCTTTACAAAGCAAAACGTAAGCAATCCACAAAATGGGGTTAAACCAATAAATTGTAAGCAGTAAAAAGCCAAGCGGCTTCCAAAGGTGGTCAAGCCTTTTAATATGCGCTTTTTCGTGTGCCGTTACAAATTCTATATCTCTTTCATTTATATTTGACGGCAAGTAAATTTTGGGTTTTATAACTCCAAATATAAAGGGTGAGGCAATGTTATCACAAAGATAGATATTGTCCTTAAATTTAACTGCTTCACGAACCTTTGTTTCAATTTTTAAGTAACTTATAAGGGTATAAGTAAGCATTGCAATAATACCGATAACCCAAGCGATAGCGGCAACAAAAAGCCAAATTTGTAAGGGGTTAGCGCTATCGCCTTCATTTGGCGCAAAGCTACCCGAAATTATAGGGTTTACGTTTTGATTTAAAAAGGAAATGCCACTGTCGATATAAGGTGTCGGCGTGTAAATAATATTTTCGGGTACGGTTTTCGCACTGGGAATTAAGCTGAAAATACTTTCAAAAGAAAAAGGGACCATAAGCCTGATGCCAACTGCCGCCCACATTAAAATGGTTAAGGTTTTAGGTGCTTTTCTAAGCAAAAAACGAAATAAAATTACAGCTAAAGCAATATAGGAAGCGGTGATGCTCATATTGAGTATAGTAAGAAATAAATCTGTCATATTTTATTCCTCCTCAAATTTGTTAATCATTTCCTTTAGCTCGGCAATTTGTTCACGTGTAAGATTGTTTTTAGCAGTAAAAGCCGCAATAAAAGCGGGTAGAGAGCCACCAAAATTCTCACTGACAAAGCGGTCGCTTTGGTGGGCGTAAAATTCCTCTTTTGTGATAACAGAAATAACGTTACCGTTTTCATTTTTAAAAATACCTTTTTCGCAAAGGCGCTTTAATACGGTGTAGGTGGTGGATTTTTTCCAACCAAATTCCAAAAGCGCTGTTTTGCAAAGGTCACTTGATGATATTGGTTCGTTTTGCCATACGATATCGGCAAAACGGGCTTCAATAGCCCCCATTTGATAAATGCTCATAATTTTACCTCCGTTCTACATTTTGTAGACCAATTTTATTCTACAACTTGTAGACCGTTTTGTCAAGAGGGAAAATTGAGGTTTAGCGCTCGGTTGGATTGATATATCATTGGCTCCCTCTGCCGAGGGAGCTGTTGAGCGTTAGCGAAACTGAGGGAGAGAAAAACAGTTGATTTGCAGTATTTTTATTCTCTCCCTCCGTCTTTTTGCTTTGCAAAAATCCACCTCCCTCATCAGATGGAGGCAAGGGTTTGTACAATAATTACGAATTACGCATTACGAATTACGCATTGGGCGTTAGCCCTACAAACTATAATTTGAAATTGCGATAAAAAATAAAACGGCAGAAAAATCTGCCGTTTTTTAAATTATTCACAAAGTTCATTTGCAAGGTTTTTAATTGCAATTTCGGTTTGGGTATTAACACCCGACAAAATTGTAACGTTATTTTCGCAAATGGTAAGGTTTTTGCTGTTTTCAAGCAAGCCCCTCATAACCTTTGTTGCCATTGGACCCCAGCTTCCGTTTTCAATAAAGGCAATCTTGCGGTTTTGGAAGTTGCGGGCGGTCAAATATTCAATATAGGTGCGCATTTTGGGGAAGATATCGGTATTATAGGTTGTAGTTGCAAATACAACCTTGTTATATTTAAAGGCTTTTCCAACAACCTCGTAAATATCACTTCTTGCAAGGTCAAAAATTTCGTTTTTGACACCTTTGGCGGTTAATTCGTCAGCCAATAAAAGTGCAGCTTTTTTGGTGTTGCCGTAAATTGAGGTATAAGCAACCAAAACACCGTTTTCTTCAGCTTCATAATTTGCCCACTTGGTATAAGCGTTAAGATAAGGGGTCAAATCACCTGTTAAAACGGGACCGTGAAGCGCACAAATTGTTTTAATGTCAAGGCTTGCCGCCTTTTTAAGCACGGCATTTACCTGCACACCATATTTACCAACAATGCCAATATAATAACGCCTAGACTCGTCAAGCCAATCCTCATCACAGTCCAAAGCACCAAACTTACCAAAGCCATCAGCCGAAAACAAAACCTTGTCGGTGCTGTCATAGGTCATAATAACCTCAGGCCAGTGCACCATGGGTGCGGTAATAAAGGTAAGGGTGTGCTTGCCTAAATTTAAGGTGTCGTTTTCACCTACTGCAAGCTGACGGTTGGATAAATCGGTACCGAAGAAGTTTTTTATCATATTAAAGGCCTTAGCGCTTGCAACAACCACAGTTTCCGGATATGCATCACAAAAGGCTTTAATACTGCCTGAATGGTCAGGCTCCATATGTTGTACAATAAGATAATCGGGATTTTTGCCTGAAAGCTCGTTTCCAAGATTTTCAAGCCATTCTTCAGTAAAACGTGCGTCAACCGTGTCAACAACGGCAATTTTTTCGTCCATAATTAAATATGAATTATACGCCATTCCGTTAGGTACAACGTATTGACCTTCAAAAAGGTCAATTTTGCGGTCATTAACGCCAATATATTTAATATCCTGTGTAATGTTCATAAAATCTCCTTAAAATAAGGTGTAGCAAAGCCACACCCTTTTTGTAATATTTTAAAATCCTAAAAGCTCGGTAGCGGCCTTTTGTAAAGAGGCACGCTTTAAAAGCGATTTTTCATCGGTGCTTTCAACTGCACCAACGTAAAGCTTAATCTTTGGTTCGGTGCCTGAAGGACGAACAATAAAGCTACAGCCGTCGTCTAAGAAATATGATAATACATTTGAAGTGGGAAGGTCAATTTTAGTTTGTTCATTAGTTTCAAGATTATAAGAAACCGAAACCTTATAATCATTCACCTTAACAACCTTACTGCCGTTAATTTCTTTGGGTGGATTGTTGCGCAAATCATCCATAATGCCCTTAATTTTTGCCATACCGCTTTGACCTTCACAGGTAAAGCTGGTTTGACTGCAGTAATAATAACCGTATTTAACGTAAATTTCGTTAAGCACGTCAATAAGGGTTTTACCTTCGTTTTTATAAAATGCAGCCATTTCGCAAATAAGCATTGAAGCCACAACAGCATCTTTATCACGGCAATGTGCGCCTGCTAAGTAGCCATAGCTTTCTTCATAGCCTAAAATGAAGCGTTCTTCTTCATTTTTTGCTTCTAAAATTGAAATTTGTTCGCCAATAAATTTAAAGCCGGTAAGAACGTTTATAAGCTGGCAACCAAAATCGTCGCAAATTTTTTGGCAAATCTCGGAAGTAACAATTGTTTTAACAGCGATTGGGTTTTGGGGTAGGTTGCCGTTTGCGGTTTTGCGTGACAAAATGTAGTAAAGCATAATAGCGCCAACGTCGTTACCTGTTAAAAGCTCGTATTCGCCGTTTTGTCTTACTGCAATACCAACACGGTCACAGTCGGGGTCGGTAGCAAGCAATAAATCAGCAGGAATAGTTTCGGCTAATTTAAGGGCACATTCAAACGACTGGCGAATTTCAGGGTTGGGATAAGGTGCGGTGGGGAAGTTACCGTCGGGTAATTCCTGTTCGGGTACAACAGTAAGGCTTGTAACGCCTGTACGTTTTAAAATTTCACGCACGGGCTTGTTGCCTGTACCGTTTAAGGGTGAATAAATAACCTTAAGGTTTGACATATCAAGGTTGGGCTCAATTTGTTGGGTTTTAACCGCTTCAAGATATTCGTTTATAATATCTTCGCTGATGTATTCAATTTGACCTTCCTTAACTGCAAGGTCAAAATCGGTTGTTTTAACACCGTCAAAAGCGTCGACACTTTGCATAATAGAAAGCACGTAATCAGCCGCTTCGGGCGCTAATTGTGTACCGTCGGGGCCGTAAGCCTTGTAACCGTTGTATTTTGCGGGGTTGTGACTGGCTGTTACCATAACGCCTGCGTCACACTTTAAACGTCGAATTGCAAATGAAACCATAGGGGTGGGCATAAGCTCACTGTACATATAAACCTTAATGCCGTTTGCCGCAAAAATTGCAGCGCTTGCCTTTGCAAACATATCGGATTTAATACGACTGTCGTAACCAATGGCAATAGTGCCGTTTTGGGTAACAGAATTTACATAATCGGCAAGGCCTTGTGAAGCCTGACCAACGGTGTAAATATTCATACGGTTTGTGCCTGCGCCTATAACACCGCGAAGACCTGCTGTGCCAAATTCAAGCTCTGTATAAAAAGCATCAGAAATAAGGTCGTCATTTCCTGCCATATTTTTAAGTTCGTTTACTAAATCGGGGTCCTTGGTGGCTTTTTCACACCAAAGAAGATATTTTTCATTGTGCATTGCTGTAACCTCACTTTACTGTTTATATGATAATTATTTTATACTTATTTGTCAACACAAAAGTGTAGTTAATTACAACATTGTAAAAAAATGCTTGACAAGTTAAAAAAGTTAATGTATTATGTAATACGAATGGGCAAGAACGCTTAAATTGGTGAACAAATGAGGAATATTATTGTTAAAAATGGCCAAAATCTTCCTGAAGAATTGGCTATTAAGCTTATAAATGAGGGTGAATATCAATTACTCCCGTACATAATTGAAAATTATACACCTTTAATTGTTTCAACCGTTAAGTGCTATTTGTCGGCGCCTTATGTTGATGATGCCGTACAGGAAGCAACAATTGCGCTTTATAACGCCATTAAAACCTATAATCCGCAAAAGTCTTCTTTTTCGACTTTTGCCTCACTTTGTATAAAAAGATCGGTCATTTCTTTCGCACGAAAAAACGGCGCTCAAAAGAATATACCTGACGAAATGCTTTCCTCTTTAGAGGGGGCAGATATAAGTGATAATCTAACCCCCGAAGAAATTATAATTGAAAAAGAGAGTTACGAAAGCCTTACCCAAAGCATTAAGCTTGAACTTTCAAAAATGGAATTTGAGGTTTTGCAAATGTTTTTGGCGGGTATGTCTTATATGGATATAGCCGAAAGCCTTAATACTACCGAAAAGTCGGTGGATAATGCGCTTTCACGAATTCGCAAAAAACTTAAGAAATGACAGTTTATGCTGTTATTATATATGCCTGTGTAGTTTAAAAAAGAAGAACGTTGTAAACAAAGATGTCGGTGTAATTCCGTCCCGGGCTAACAAATTAAACACCAAGTGAGGTAAAAGAAATGTTTGAAGACAAAACACTAGTTTGCAAGGACTGCGGAGAAGAATTCGTATTCACTGCGAGAGAACAGGAATTTTACGAATCCAAAGGCTTTGTAAATGAACCGCAGCGTTGCAAACCCTGCCGCGACAAACGCAAAAATGCTGGAAAGGCACCAAGGGAGATGCACGAAGCTGTATGTGCAGCTTGCGGTGGTGTGGCTAAGGTTCCGTTCCTTCCCCGCGACGACCGTCCTGTATACTGCAGTGAATGCTTCGCAAAAATGAAGGAAGAATCAGCAGAATAATTCGTTTTGTGCAGCTGACTGCCTCGGTAACGGGGCAGTCTTTTTTTACAAGGTTTAAAAAATTCATATTTTTTTAATACAATCATATTATATTTATGTTAAAATCAGGTTAAAGGCAGGGATATTTATGGAAGAAAAGATTTTAGTTGTTGATGACGACCAAAATATATGCGAGCTTTTACGCCTTTATCTTGAAAAGGAAGGCTATAAAACAATGGCGGCCTTTGATGGCCAACAGGCAATTGATTATGCTAAAAGCTTCGCACCTGATTTAATTTTGCTAGATATTATGCTTCCAAAGTTTGACGGTTGGCAGGTTTGTCGTGAAATTAGGAAAGAATCAGAAGTACCGATAATTATGCTTACAGCTAAAGGGGAAACCTTTGATAAAATTTTAGGGCTTGAGCTTGGCGCAGACGATTACGTGACAAAGCCGTTTGACACCAAAGAGGTAATGGCACGTGTTAAAGCGGTGCTGCGCCGTACTAACGGTGGCGAAAAAACCGTTACCCAAGAGGTGAACTATGATAAATTAAAAATCAACCTTACCAATTACGAATTGCAGGTTGACGGTAAAATGATTGATACGCCCCCTAAGGAATTAGAGCTTATATACCACCTTGCAAGTAATCCTAACCGTGTTTACACACGTGACCAGCTTTTAGACGAGGTTTGGGGTTTTGATTATTACGGCGATTCACGCACGGTTGACGTTCACGTTAAAAGAATTCGTGAAAAGCTTGAAAATATTTCAAGTGAATGGTCGCTTAAAACCGTGTGGGGCGTGGGCTATAAATTTGAGGTTAAATAGAATATGAAGCTTCATCTATTTAAAAGATATTTTTTGGTGATGGGCATTACAATATGTGCAAGCTTATTTGTTATTTTAATGCTTTTAAGCATTGTGCTTAATAATTATGCGGTAAACAACACATATAAATCGCTAAAGCAAAGCTGTATTCAGGTGGCCGATACCGTATCGCAAGGTAGCGATGCGGATATACAAGAGGAATTTTTACCCATTTCTCACGCCCTTTCAAGCGTTGTAGGTGCCGATATGTTTATAACAGACGATACCGGTACGATAATTGTCTGCTCATGTGATGAATGGCAAAAGGATCTTAAATGTCTTCATTCATCCTATATTATTCCCAAAGAGGTTATTACACGTGCAGCACAGGGCAAAAGACCTGTTGTAGATAAGTTGGATATGTACGTAAATCCGTACTTTGTTACGGCAAATGCTTTTGAGGTGGGTGAAAACACCTATTATGTTTTTGCGACTGCACCTATGGAACAGGTTGCAGACCTTATGCGCACTATGACAAAGCTTTTTATAAAGGTGGCAATAATACCTGTTTTAATTATGTTTTGTCTTTCAATTTTTATAACCTACCGTATGGCAAAACCGCTTAAAAGTATGTCTGACGCAGCTAAATCAATGGCAAGAGGCGACTTTTCAAAGCGTATTCCCGTTACAAGCGCTGATGAGATAGGCGAGCTTGCTGCCTCATTTAATATGATGACAAATTCACTTTCCCGACTTGAAAAAATGCGCCGTAGCTTTGTGGGCAGTGTATCACACGAGCTTCGCACCCCAATGACCACCATTTCGGGCTTTATTGACGGTATATTAGACGGTACAATTCCAAAAGATAAGCACCAATATTATTTATCAATCGTATCAAGCGAGATTAAAAGACTTTCACGTCTTGTAAATGGTATGCTTGACATTTCAAAGCTTGAAGTAGGCGAGGTACAGCTTAGAAAAGAAGGCTTCAGCATAAGGGAAATGGTATGCTCGATTGTAATTGGGCAGGAGCAACGTATAGAAAGCGGTAATTTGGAAATTGAGGGTCTTGATAATATGGACAATGTTACAATTACAGCAGACCGTGACCTTATTCATCAGGTAATTTACAATTTGGTGGATAACGCCATTAAATTTACAAATAACGGCGGTAAAATTTCCTTTACATTAAGTCAAGAAAATGATAATATAATTTTCATAATAAAAAACACGGGCGACGGTATTCCCGAAAGCGAACTACCATTTGTTTTTGAACGCTTTTATAAGGGTGACAAGTCACGTTCGGATATTAAGAACAGCTTGGGACTAGGGCTTTATTTGGTTAAAACAATTGTTTTGGCTCATAAGGGTCAGGTTTCGGTTTCAAGTCGTCAAGGGCAATTTACAGCCTTTAAAGTAATACTTCCCGAAGGAGAAAATAATGGATAACTTTGAAAATAAAGAGGCTCAACAACAACCCGAGGTTGTGAAGGTATATGCTGAGCCAATAGCTGAATCGGTTTCAGAACAGCCTGACAATAATCAATTTGAAACGGTTTACAACCCCATTACAGTTGATGAAATAGTGCCTGAAAATACCAATAAGTCAAGCCGTGGGTTAAAGGCTTTTGCTTTAATTATGGCAATGGTGATTTTAGCATCAACCACCTGTATTGGCGGTTATTATATAGGCAAAAACAGTACAGGCTTATTCAGGCCAAAGGTAAGTGTTAACCTTGCATCAAAGCCCGCTAAAACCGACGAAATGACTGCTGCGCAGGTTTATGAAGAAGTAGTTGACAGTGTTGTTGGTATTATTATTTACAATGCTTCTGGTACCGCTTCCTATGCAAGTGGTGTAATTTACAGTGAGGACGGTTATATTGTTACAAACGACCATATTTATTCAACTATTGCAGCACCAAAGTTTAAGGTTTATACCCAAGACGGTAAAGAGTACGATGCTGTTTACGTTGCGGGGGACGTTGTAAGTGACCTTGCAGTTTTAAAAATTAATGCCAAAGGATTTAAGGCGGCAACCTTCGGTAATTCAGACGAAATTTTTCATGGTGAAAACGTGGTTGCTATCGGTTGCCCAAGTGGACCTACCGAAAAGGCAAGTATTACACGTGGTATTATTTCGGCAGTAGAACGCCGTGTTCAAACTACTTCCAGTTATTCGGCACGTCTTATCCAAACCGACAGTCCCATAAATCCCGGCTCTTCGGGTGGAGCGCTTGTTAATATGTACGGTCAGATTGTGGGTATTACAGCGGCTAAAATTGTGGCTGAATCACAGGAAGCGGTTGGATATGCTATTCCAACCACTACAATGAAATATATTGTAGAAGAGCTTATTAAAGAGGGAAAAGTAATAAGCCGTGCAAAGCTTGGTATATCATACTATACTGTATCAAACATTGATATTGAATTTGGCAAATATAAATATGTGGGTCTTTATGTTGATTCGGTTTCGGAAGATAGCGACCTTTATGGTAAGCTTAAAAAAGGTGACACAATCGTTCAAATTAACGGTATTGATACCGATGATGATTCAGTAGTGCTTAATATAATTGAGCAAAGCCGTGCGGGTGATAAAATAACTATTACCTACGTTACAGAAAACGGCGAAAGTAAAACTTTAAAGGCAACCTTAAGGGCTAATGTTAGCGAGTCTAGTTATCAGTCTGACAGTAATCGTTTACCCCAAAATCCTGATACAAATAAGGATTTTAACTTCCCTGAAGGTGAATAAAAATAAATAAAAAAGCGGTAGATTTCAAAATTGAAAATCTACCGCTTTTCTGATTTTAGCACTTATTTTTTACTGAAAATTTTATTAAGAATAACAGTAATAATAACAATTATACCAATAACAATAAATATGGCGATCATACCTGAAAGCATATATTTAAGATTGTCAACAAATGCCATAGGGTTAAATTCACTAAAAATGCTTTTAGCTAAAAATAAATTGTTTAACATAATTTTACCCCCTATTTCATAAAGAAGCTAAGGATAAGACCACCTGCGATAACAGATGCAATCTGACCCGAAACGTTAACACCAATTGACTGCATAAGCAAGAAGTTCTGTGGGTCTTCCTTAAGACCGAGCTTATGAACAACACGGCCCGACATTGGGAAGGCCGAAATACCTGCTGCACCAATCATGGGGTTTATCTTTTTGCCCTTTGGTAAGAAAAGGTTTAAAAGCTTTGCAAACATTACGCCGCCTGCAGTATCGAAAATAAAGGCGAAAAGACCAAGAGCGAGAATGAGAAGTGTGTTGAAATTTAAGAACTTTGAAGCTTCCATTTGGCAAGCAATTGTAATGCCAAGGAATATTGTAATAAGGTTTGCAAGAACCTTTTGTGCAGTTTCAGAAAGTGAGTTAAGCACACCGCATTCACGAATAAGGTTACCGAACATTAAAAAACCGATAAGCGAAACTGATTCGGGCGCAACCACACCTGCAACAACAGTAATTACAATGGGGAACAAAATTTTAGTAAGCTTTGAAACCTGTTTTTGTTCGTAGGGCATACGAATAAGGCGTTCCTTTTTAGTGGTTAAAAGCTTAATAACAGGTGGCTGAATAATTGGCACAAGTGCCATATAAGAATATGCCGCAACCATTATAGCACCGGTAATGTCGTTGTCGGCGCCTAAAAGCTTGTTAGCAACAACAATAGCGGTAGGACCGTCAGCCGCACCGATAATACCGATAGAAGCTGCTTCGTTTTGTGTAAAGAACATTGATGCCATACAGAAGGTGAAGAAAATACCGAATTGTGCTGCGGCACCGAAAATCATAAGTTTAGGGTTGGTAAGCAGTGGACCAAAGTCAATCATTGCGCCAATACCGATAAACAATATAAGTGGGAACAGCTCGTTTGCAATACCTGCGTTAAACAGGGTTGTCAAAGCGCCGTGTTCGCCAATAGCGCCCGATAAGGGAATATTAACTAAAATTGTACCAAAGCCCATTGGTAAAAGCAGGGTAGGTTCCATATCGTGACGAATAGCAAGGTAAATAAGTACACCGCCGATAAGCCACATTAAAGGATATTTCCAGCCGCCTGCTTCAAAAAAGTTTGAAAGATTGTCTACAAGGAAACTAAGTTCTTTCAAAATGTCCATTAAAAAGTCCATTTTTTCACAAAGCCTTTCTTTTTAAATTTTTGGCAAAATTCGCAAACGCCAAATTTTGCCTTTTATCATATTGATAATAACATAACCTTAATAAAATTTCAATTATTGTTTTTATGACAAAATGGTAATTTTCTTAATAAAATGTGACAGATTTGTTAAAAACAAATTGAAAAGTTGATTTTGTGATTTTCTTGTGGTATAATATGGGTACTTATAAATAATTAATCTTATAGATTGGAGATAATTATGGAAGATAAGGATTTGTTTAGTTACGCCAATTCAAACGACGTAGTGGACGAAGGTGAAAGCAGCTTTGACCTTAATGCTTTTTCTTCTAAAAGCATTCAACAAGAGGCTGAAGCACCTAAAAAGGTTATTTCTAAAAAGAAAAAGATTTTTAGGGCTATTTTAGCATCCTTCTTAATTTGTGTTATAGGCGCATGCGCTGTTATGGGCGGCATTTTGCTTTACGTTTTCACAATGGTTGACGGCACAATGGAAGAAGACCTTAACGATTTAACCCTTAACCTTACTACCACCGTTTACGTCGAAAATGACAAAGGCGAATATGAGGAATACAAACGCCTTCACGGTATGTATAATCGTTTGTGGGTTGACTATGAACGCGCCCTTGCGGAAGGTAACGACCCCGAATATAAAGGTATTCCGCAACGCTTGGCAAATGCTTTTATTGCGGTTGAAGACCAACGCTTCGAAACACATTACGGCGTTGACTGGAAACGTACCACAGGTGCTGTAATTAATGAATTTATACCTATTTATTCATCACGTCAGGGTGGTTCGACCATTACACAGCAGTTGGTAAAAAACCTTACCGGTGATGATGATAAAACAAAAATGCGTAAGGTGCGCGAAATTATGCGCGCAAGGTATCTTGAATCGAAGTATACTAAGGACGTAATTTTGGAATGTTATCTTAATACAATTGCAATGGGCCACGGCACCTATGGGGTGCAGGTTGCGGCAAACTATTATTTCGATAAGGACGTTAACGAGCTTACCATTGCTGAATGTGCAACCTTGGCGGCTATTCCCAAAAGCCCCACAAAATACGCCCCCGATACAAACCCTGTTGATAACGCAATACGCCGTAAAACAGTTTTAGGTCTTATGAAGAAGCAGGGCCTTATTACCGAAGACGAATATAATCAGGCTATTAACGAAGACGTTAAAATTGTATCTAATGATGACGTTACTGCAAACGAAGATATAAATTCTTACTTTATTGATGCGCTTATAACCGACGTTTCGCAGGATTTAGCTGAAAAGTACGGTTATGACATTGCCCGTGCTGAACGACTTTTCTATAGCGGCGGTTTCAAAATTTATGCAACCGTTGATATGAAGATGCAGGCAATTGCTGAAAAATATTATTTACAGGCGGCCGAATCGGCTAAGCCTAGCAGTAAGGGCGACCCATTGCTTGGCGCAATGACCATTCTTAACTATAACGGTCAGGTTAAGGCGCTTGTGGGCAACATCGGCAAAAAGACCGATAACCGCGGCTTTAATAACGCTATTGATGCTGTACGTCAACCAGGTTCAACAATGAAGCCTATTGCGGTTTATGCTCCGTCAATAGAAAACAATATTTTAAATTATTCTACCCTTTTAAACGACGTTAAGGTTTCTTATGGCAGTTGGACTCCAGGTAACCATGACGGTGTATACCGTGGTAACATTACCGCACGTGAAGCGCTTGAACGTTCAACCAATACTATTCCTGCGGCAATTTTAAATAATAGCTTAGGTGTTACCAATTCTTATAATTTCCTTACTAAAAAGTTAGGACTTAAAAACTTGACTATTGATGATGCTAACCTTTCATCTCTCGGTCTTGGTGGTACACATAACGGTATTACTACTATTGAATCGGCTGCGGCTTATGCAATTTTCGGTAACGGCGGTTTTTATTACGAGCCCACCTTATATACCAAGGTAACCGATAAGCGTGGCGAAATTATTCTTGAACAAAACACCAAGCCCACCGTTGCAATTAGTGAAGACACTGCAATGATAATGAACAAAATGCTTCAAAACGTTATTTACGGTGCCAACGGTACCGGTAAAGCGCAAGCAGGCACCTTCACTAAATTCCGTGCTTTTGGTAAAACCGGTACATCTAACGATTCTAAGGATAAATGGTTCGTTGGCGGCACACCCTATTATGTAGCATCATCGTGGGTTGGTTATCAAACACAGCAAAAAATGCCTGCATCAAACACAGGTCTTGCGGCTAAGCTTTGGCGTCAGGTAATGGGTGAAATTCATAAAAATTTACCCGCTAAGAATTATCCGACTTCGAAATATGTTGTTAAGCGTTACTATTGTGCTGAAACCGGTCTTTTAGCAACCGACGAATGTGAAAAGTATGATATCGGTTGGTATAAGAAAACAAAGCTTCCCGAAGCTTGTACCACACACGAGGGCGAGCTTTTAGAAGAACCAAAGACCGATACAATTACTAACAAGGACGAAACTACAAGCGATACCTCAAATTCAAGCACATCAACACCTGATGCAACCCTACCTGAAGAAAACAGCGGCACCTCAACAACAAGTGAAAACACAACTACCGGTTAAAATTAAAAGCGTGTCGTTAGACACGCTTTTTAACCTTTTTTATTTGGTGAATTATGTTAGAATTTAAAAAAATTGAACTTGGCGATGTTAAGGACATTAAAGCCTTTACGCATAATAACAAAATTCTTGCCTGTGAAAAAAGCATTGTGAATTTAATAGTATGGCAAAAAGCATATAAAAATATGTTTACTATAAAGGATGGCTTTTTGCTTTTAAAGTCGGGCAAGGATAAAACCCAAAGCTTTAGTATGCCGATAGGCAACGATTTTAAAAAGGGGCTTGAATATATTTTTGAATATACTGCCCCTGAAATGCCACGCTTTTGGCTTCAAAATGATGGACAGGCGAATGAATTTAAAGCCCTTTACGGCGATAAATATGATATTTCACCCGTTAGGGATGCTTTTGATTATATTTATAAAAGGGAAGACCTGGTAAATTTAGCAGGCAAAAAATATCACAGCAAGCGAAATCATATAGCAACCTTTAAAAAGCAGCATAATTGGCTTTTTAAGGCAATAAGCGATGAAAATAAGGCTGAGGTATTAGCCTGTGCGGAACAATGGTATAGCGAAAATAACGACCGTTTTGACGAATATATGGCAATTGAAAAAGAGGGCATAAAGACCATTGTTGAAAATATGACCCTTTTAAATGCAAAAGGCGGTGCAATTTACGTTGACGGTATTATGGTTGCCTTTACACTTGGTTCACCTATTAACGATAACGTTTTCGATATTCATATTGAAAAAGCGCTTAAGGATTATGCAACCGCTTATACTGTAATAAATAACGAATTTGCCAAAACCTTAACCGATTACGAATATATAAACCGCGAGGACGATATGGGGCTTGAGGGTCTTCGTAAAGCAAAGCTTTCATATAAGCCTGAAATATTACTTGAAAAGTACCGTTGCCGCCCATTGAAGCTTGCCTGTATGCGACTTTATGATAACGCCTTTCACGACGGCCCGTTTACTTTAAAATTGTTTGATTTATGCTATGATAATATAAAAACCTTGCGAATAAACGGCGAAACGGTTGCTATGTGCTTTTTACTTCCTTGTGAGGTTGACGGTAAAAAAGCAAGGTATATTTACGGCTTTACCGTTAAGGAAAAATACCGCGGTAGCGGCTATGGCAAGGCGCTTATGGAACAAATTAAAAATGAAACGAATGATATTTTAATTTTGCGCCCCGCTAATGAAAAGCTTATTGATTATTATAAGCAATTTGGCTTTTGTGAAATAAAAGCCTCCAACCAAAAGGGTGATATTTCGGTTATTCCAACCGATAGTTATGCCCACCTTTGCGAAAAGGACAAAAAGGGCGAATATACCGCAATGGTTTATGGTGCTGAAATGAATGGAAAACTTTATTTCCCATATTCATTGGCGTAATGATATAATGAAGAAAGAGGTGCAAAAATGAATAAATCAAGTAAGAAAAAATCGGATTTTAAACAGTATATAGGAATTGCTTTTATGTTTGTTTTGGGCGGTGTGCTTGGTTACGTATTAATCCATTGTATTGATACGTATATTGCCGAAAAAACGCTATATGAAGTAACGTTATTATATTTACTCTTTATAATTGTAATGTATGGTGCATATTTCTTGCATATGATTATTCATGAGGCAGGGCATCTTATATTCGGTTTATTAACCGGTTATAAATTTAGGTCTTTTCGTATTCTATCATTTATGTTGCTTAAAGATAAAGAAAAACTTAAATTAAGACGGTTAAGCATAGTGGGAACAGGTGGTCAATGCATTATGATGCCGCCTGATATTAAAAATGGTAAAATGCCGTTTTTGTTATATAATTTAGGTGGCTCGTTTTTAAACGTAATCGCTTCTGTGTTGCCGCTAGTAATATATTTTGGCTATAATGATTCGCCATTTCTTTTAATATTTGCGGTTATAGGCTTTATTGCTGCTTTAACTAACGGTGTACCGATGCGTACTAGTACAATCAATAACGACGGATATAACGCTTTAGCTATATCTAAAAGTAATGAAGCGTTAGAGGCTTTTTGGGTTCAGCTTAAGGTTGCTGAACAAAATTCAAATGGTTTACGAATTAAGGATATGCCTGCTGAATGGTTTGAAGTTCCTACTGATGAAAGTATGAAAAACAGCATAGTAGCAACACGCGGTGTATATGCTTGCAACCGCCTGATGGATGAAGAAAAGTTTTCGGAAGCAGATGCACTTATGAAGCATATACTTGAAATTGATAGCGGAATTGTTGGTGTGCATCGCAATCTATTAATTTGTGATAGAATATACGTTGAGCTGATTTTTGAAAACCGCGAAGATGTTATTAAAAATATGCTTACAAAAGAGCAAAAGAAGTTTATGAAAGCGATGAAAAGTTTCCCGTCTGTAATTCGCACTGAATATGCACTTGCTTTATTTTTTGAAAAAAATAAAGCAAAGGCTGAAAGAATTAAAAAGGAATTTGAAAAAGTTGCTAAAACATATCCTTATGCACACGAGATTGATTCTGAAAGAGATTTGATGAAAATTGCTGAAGGTAAGTTTCTTGCATAAATTAACTTCATTATTAAATAAAACAACCGTCGGGTTTTCCCGACGGTTTTCTATTAGCGATAATTATCTTTTGTTGTTATCGTTTCGGTTTTGGTCATTCTTGTTTTGGTTGTTTTTGTTCTGATCGTTTCTGTTCTGATCGTTACGGTTTTGATTTTGCTTGTTTTTGTTATCCAATTTTAACACCCCGCTTTCATAGTTATTTTCTGTAGAAAACGGGGTGTTTATTCTAAATTTCAAATAAATTTTTTGCGTTTTTAAAGGTTTGCGCTAAAACTTCATCTTTGGTAATTTTTTTAATTTCTGCTATTTTTTCGGCAACGAAATGTAAGTAATCAGAATGGTTTGTTTTGCCTCTGAAGGGAACAGGTGCCAAATAAGGCGCATCAGTTTCAAGCAAAATTTTCTCAATTGCCGTATCTTTAACAACAGCCGGTAAAGCACGTGCATTGTTAAAGGTTAGCACACCGCCAACACCAATATAAAGCCCAAGCTTTATGACTTCACGTGCCATTTCCACACTGCCCGAAAATGCATGCACAACACCCTTGGGTTTATATTCTTTTAAAATTTCAAGCGTGTCGGCGTGGGCATCACGGTCGTGAAATAAAACGGGTAAATTAAGCTCGTTTGCAAGCTCTAACTGACCTTTTAAAATTTCGTGTTGAAGCGCTTTGTTGTCTTGGCGCCAATAATAATCAAGCCCAATTTCGCCAATTGCAACACATTTTGGGTGGTTTGCCAATTCACGAATATCATCAATAGTTGTGCCACTGTCAACGTTGCCGGGGTGAATACCTACAGCAGCATAGACAATATCGTATTTTTCGGCAAGGGCTAAAGCCTTTAAGCTACTTTCCTTATCACAGCCACAGGTTATAATACCGCCAACACCCGATTTTTTCATTTCAGCGACTAAGCTGTCAAAATTTTCTGAAAAAACGGGGTCCTCATAGTGTGCGTGGGTGTCAAAAATTAAGTTGTTCAAGCTAATCACCTAATTTTGCTACCTGCAGGGATATCGTCAAGGAAGATAACCTTAATATCGTCTTCGCCACAGTCAGCAGCTAAAATCATACCTTCCGACTCGATGCCGCAAAGTGTAGCTTTTTTAAGGTTAGAAACTAAAATAATAGTTTTGCCAACAAGCTCTTCAGGCTTGTAGAATTTAGCAATACCCGAAGCGACTGTGCGGTTGCGGTTGCCGTCGTTAATGGTAAGCTTTAAAAGCTTTTTAGCTTTGGGTACAGGCTCGGCATTAACAATTTTAGCGGCTTTGAGTTCAACCTTTGCAAAGTCTTCAATACCAATTTCAGCCATAGTTACAACGTTTGCAGCAGCTTCTGCCGCTTTTTTTGCGGCTTCCTGTTCGGCAGCAATTTCAGCTAAAACCTTTTCGGCATCAATTCTTGCGAAAAGGGGAGTAGCGGTGCCAACGGCGTATTCTTTAACAGCGCCAAAGAAAAGGTCACAATTGTTTTCGTTAAGCTGAGCCTTAATGCTATCGCAGCTTTCGGGCATAACGGGTGTAAGCATAATTGAAAGTAAGCGAATACATTCAAGCAAATTATATAAAACTGCTTCCAAGCGGTCTTTTTGTGCTTCGTCCTTAGCAAGTGACCAAGGTGTGGTTTCATCAATATATTTATTGCAACGCTTTGCAAGGTTCATAACAGCGTTAACGGCATCAGCATTGCGGTAAATATCCATAAGGCTGTGATATTTTTGGGTAGCTTCCTTTGCGGTAGCAATAAGGTCTTTATCAAATTCGTTGTCACATTCCTTAAAACTTACCTTACCGTCAAAATACTTGTTGGTCATAGCAACCGAACGGTTTACAAGGTTGCCAAGTGTGTTTGCCAAGTCAGCGTTGAACTTATTAATAAAGCTTTCGTAGGTGATGGTGCCGTCCTGTGCAAAGGGAATTTCGGAAAGAAGGTAATATCTTACCGCATCGGTAGAAAAACGCTTTGCTAATTCGTCAGCATAGATAACGTTACCCTTGGATTTACTCATTTTATCCTCACCAACAAGCACCCATGGGTGACCTAAAACTTGTTTGGGAAGGGGAAGACCCAATGCCATTAAAATAATGGGCCAATAAATTGTGTGGAAACGAACAATATCCTTACCGATAACGTGCAAATCAGCCGGCCAAAGCTTTTCAAATTGCTCGGTAGAGCCTTCGGGATTATAGCCAACGCCTGTAATATAGTTTGAAAGAGCATCAATCCAAACGTAGGTTACGTGCTTGGGGTCGAATTCAACAGGAATACCCCATTTAAATGTTGAACGTGATACGCACAAATCAGAAAGACCGGGCTTTAAGAAGTTGTTAATCATTTCATTTTTGCGGCTTTCAGGCATAATAAAGTTGGGGTTTTGTTCGTAATATTCAAGCAACTTGTCTTGATATTTTGAAAGGCGTAAGAAATATGCTTCTTCCTTAGAATCAATTACCTCACGGCCACAGTCGGGGCATTTGCCGTCAACCAACTGTGACGGAGTAAAGAAGGATTCACAAGGAACGCAGTATTTACCTTCGTAATGACCCTTATAAATATCGCCTTGCTCATAAAGCTTTGTAAAAATCTTTTGAACGGCAAGCTCATGGTCGGCGTCGGTTGTGCGAATAAACTTATCATAATCGGTGTTAAGTGAATTCCATACCTCTTTAATTTGGTCAGAAATGCCATCAACATATTCCTTAGGTGAAATGCCTGCGGCATTGGCATATTCTTCAATTTTTTGGCCGTGTTCATCCGAACCGGTCATTAAAAACACGTCAAAGCCCTGCATCTTTTTGTAACGGGCAATCATATCGGCTAAAACAATGTCGTAAGCGTTGCCAATGTGTGGCTTACGTGATGTATAAGCAATGGCGGTTGTAATGTAAAATTTCTTGTTTTCAGACATAATATAGCACCTCGTCTATGGTTTTTGTGTAAGGTAAATAATAAGCGATAATATTGTTGAAGCAATGCCGTAAAGTAAAATGGTGGCACCGCTCATTAAAGTATCGGTAGTTGCAAAGGATGTATATGCAAAGGTTAATATACCAAGCACAGCGGTTAAAATGTACATAACCGTTAGAGCCGTATTACTGCGACGAATACGGTTAGCACAGTTTAGTATTTTTGCAAGCGATATTGGTTTGCCGCGGAATACAGCAGGTGCTGAACAGCTTTCAACAGGTGTAGAGGTGTTTTTATACATATTACAGCCTGCGGCAGTCATAACCATAACCGAATCTTCGTAAAGACCCAAATAATCGCAAATCATTTCGGTAGATAAGTTGGGGTCGGTGTTATTAATTAAAAGGGTAACACCTATTTTAGTAAGGTTGTGAAGTTCCTTCGAAACGGCAGGGCTTACTGAATATTGTACCATTAAAAGCGCAACCGCAGTATCGTTTGACGCAACGTAAACGGGGAAGTAACCGCTTCTTAAAATTTTGCGGTCGGTTTCAATATCGGGAACAGTAATGCCGTGGGCTTCCATAATAGTACGGTTACCAATAAACAAAAGCTGATTATCAACCCAGCCCGAAATGCCCATTCGTTCCTCGTATTTTACGGTGTCCGAAACGGGAAGGTTTTGCATATTTTCATCCCCCGCAATTTCACAAAAAACGTTAAACAACGGGCTTGAAAGCTCACGCGTTAGGGAAGCGGCACGCAAAATGGTATCGCTCATATTATTTTCGGATAAAACCTTCATATTATGAAGGGTAACTGTACCCGCGGGGAACAAATCATCCGAATTTAAGACAATGGCGTTTGCAAGCTCAATATGTTCAGCGCCGGCCTTGCCCGAAATCATAGCGCCTTGCCAGTTAAGCCTTGCGGCAGCGTGGAAAAGCGGTAAATTATCAATAAGAAAAACGGCAGGCATTGCAGTAAAGCATTGTACTGCGGCAGCGGCGTATAAGCCGTCGAAAATATTGCCGAAATTTTTGGTTGCGGCTAAAAGTGTAAATGCCGATAGAAGTAGTGATACTACAATAATGATGGGCAATTTGCCGTTTAAAAAGGTGCCGTAGGTAGAATATTTAATATAGTCTTCAATACGGTCGCTTTGTTGTGGCGTAGCGATAAGTGTGTCACCCTCGATAGAATTTTTTGCCATTGAATAGGTTATTGTGGGGTCATTTAAAAGCTTAACCGCTTTTTTGGGCGACTTTTTGGTGATTTGCTTAAGGTTTGAAAGCAAATATGAATATTTTTGAAATTTGCCAATTGCACGTACAGTTAATGAGGCACCGCATAATAGACAAATATCGGTAATGATTTCACCATTTATTATTCCAAAAACGCTGTAAGCTAATACAAATATAGTTGAAAGTGAAGCTAAAATATCAGCGTCACAACGTTTTTTAAATAAATCACCGAGTGCAAAAAACATATCACCGTTTATGGCCGCAATAACGCCTAAAAATACGGTGCAAATAATCATGGTGGTTTTGGTATCAGCTAATATTGCGCCAGACATAAAAGGCATTTTCATTACTGAAAGTAAAAAGGTGAACAAAACCGAAATTGCTATTGCTAAAAAGTAATTACGCTTTTTAATTGAAAAGCTTCGTATAAAGCGTTTGGAATCAATATCCGATTTAATTTCACTTGTCGGCACATAATCGTCAAAATCGCTTTTTTCAAGCTCTACACGGCTTGTGCTAGAATTTGACGAAATATCCTCCATAACTGCAATTTCACCCGTTAAGTCAAGCTGTTGGGTTTTGCTGCTTACCATAATAACGGGTGAGGTATCTCCGTTAGCGACGGGGGTAAAGGTAATTGTAGCGTTTATGTTTTCTTTTACAGGCTCAATTACAGTGGTTTTTTCTAGCGGGTCAATGTCAGATATAGTAAATGCAACGTTAGTTTGTGCATTTTTAATTGCCGTTATTGGTATTGTTTCGGTTGTGGCGGCTTTTTGGGGCTGTTGCTTTGCTTTATCGGCTATTTTTTCTTCTGCCAATTTCTTTTCAACGTATCTACCTAAATAGTCAACCTCAAAATCATACTTTTGGTTAAAGCTATCTACCGCTGTGTCCTTACGTAAAATATCCGCAACAGATTCCAACTTATAAGTGGGGGGAATATCCTTTGAAGTATCCTTGCCTTTTTCGTCCAAAATATAAGGTCGGCACTTTTCAAGCAGTGTTTTGCCGTCATCTTTATTTGCGGTTATGGGTTTTGTCTCTGTTTTGGGCTCTTCCTTTACTTCAAGCTTAGGCTCAACCGTTTTTTCTATTTTGGGTTCATCATCTATTTTGCCGTTGGCGTTAAGCATTCGCTTTTTAAGTGAATCTAACGCACCGGTGTTTTTGGCATTTTCCGTTCGGTGAATGTGCCGTCCCAAAAGCTCCTCTACCGTTAAAACGTCGGGGTTTTCCGGTGCAGGTGTCTTTGTAGGAATCACATCAGCCTCTTCGGTTAAATATAAATCGTCAGGTTCTTTGTTTTTTGAAAAGAATTTCATTTATAATTCTCCATCCTGTGATGTGTGTAAAATTTATGGTCTTTTTCGTAAAACTTCGTACATTAAAATTCCCGCAGCGACCGACGCATTAAGCGAATTAATCTTACCCTTCATTGGAAGAGAAATGATTTGGTCACATTTTTTGGCGGTAAGTGTGCCAATACCTTTACCTTCGTTGCCAATTACCAAAGCGGTAGGGCAGTCAAAATCAATTTGGCGGTAATCATCACCGTCCATATCGGCACCAAACACCCAAACACCCTTTTCTTTAAGCTCGTCAATGGTGTTTGGAATATTGGTTACACGGGCAACCTTCATATATTCAAGCGCACCGCAAGCGCTTTTTGCAACTGTTGCATTAAGCGAAGCGCTACGGCGTTTTGGTATTATAATACCGTGCACACGGCAGGCTTCAGCAGTACGAATAATTGCGCCAAGGTTGTGCGGGTCTTCAATTTCGTCACAAATAATTATAAAAGGCTTTTCTGAAAGCTCTTCAGCCTTTGCTAAAATATCTTCTACTGTGGAATATTCCTGTTCGGCAAAAAGCACTGCAACGCCTTGGTGATTAGCGCCACCACAGTAATAGTCAAGCTTTTGGGGGCTAACCTCTTTAATTAAAATACCTTTTTGCTTGCATTTTGCTATAATAGCGGTAACGCTGCCGCCGCTTACACCGTGCGCAACAAGCAAACGGTCAATTTCACGGCCTGAACGTACAGCCTCTAACACGGGATTTCTTCCGCAAATTATGTTGTAACCTTGTTCTTTGGGTTGATTATTTATACTATCCATTTAAAAAATCCTTTATATATAATAATTCATCTTGCATTATAACACAAAAAGTTTTAAAATTAAATAGTAATTTTAAATATTTAGGGAAAAATATTTAAAAAAGTTAAAAAGGTGAAAAATATGGAAAAAATTAAAATAACAGGCGTTTACGGTTACGAGGTTTTAGACTCACGTGGTAACCCAACGGTAGCGGCTAAGGTAGTGCTTTCTGATATGTCAAGCGGCTTTGCCATTTCACCGTCGGGCGCATCTACCGGTATGTTTGAAGCGCACGAAAAGCGTGACGGTGACAAAAACCGTTATTTTGGTAAGGGTGTTAAGGGTGCGGTTGATAGCATTAACGGTGAAATTGCTCGTACTTTAACCGCTTGTGAAACCGTAAATCAGCGTAAGATAGACGAATTGCTTATTAATCTTGACGGCACACCAAACAAATCACGTCTTGGTGCAAATGCCATTCTTGCAGTGTCACTTGCGGTGGCAAAGGCGGTGGCAAATTCTAAAAAAATGCCCCTTTACCATTATCTTGGCGGCATAAACGCTACACTTTTACCACGTCCGATGATGAACATTTTAAATGGTGGCGCACATGCGGCAAATAATATTGATATTCAGGAATTTATGATAATTCCTTACACTGCTAAAAATTTTGCTGAAGGGCTTCGCCAATGTGTTGAAATTTATCATACACTTGGTAAAATTTTAAAGCAAAGCGGCAAGGCAACAGGTGTGGGGGACGAAGGCGGCTTTGCACCCGATTTACAAAGCGATGAAGAGGCAATAGCCCTTATTGTAAAGGCTATTGAGGAGGCCGGATATACCACAAACGATATTAAAATTGCGCTAGATGTTGCATCAAGCGAATGGTATAAAAACGGTGAATATTTAATGCCAAAGCGCCAACAAAAAATGACCGCCGACGAGCTTATTGCATATTACGAATTGTTGTGCGAAAAATACCCCATAATTTCAATTGAAGACGGTGTTGCTGAAGAGGATTGGGAAGGCTGGAAAAAGCTTACCGAACGCCTTGGAAGCAAGCTACAACTTGTTGGTGACGACCTGTTTGTAACAAACTATAAACGACTTACAAAGGGTATTAGAGAAAGCTGCGGAAATTCAATTTTAATTAAGCTTAACCAAATAGGCACCCTAACCGAAACTTTGGACGTTATTTCGCTTGCTAAAAAGTACGGCTATACTGCGGTAATTTCACACCGTTCGGGCGAAAGCGAGGATACCACAATTGCCGATTTGGCGGTGGCTACAAATGCGGGGCAAATTAAAACAGGCGCCCCTTGCCGAAGCGACCGTGTGGCAAAGTATAACCGACTTTTAATTATTGAAAGTCAAATTAAGAAATAAAGCATAAATTTAAAATAAAAACTGCGTTAGAAATTTGGGCTTCTAACGCAGTTTTTTTACTTAATAAATTCCACAATATCGCTAAACATTTCGTCCTTGCAAATATCGTTATGTATTTCGTGGCGGCAGTTTTCATAAAGCTTGATTTGGGCATTTTTGCCGTTTTTAATAAGCTTGTCATAAACCGCTTGAACCCCCTTGCCGTAATTACCAACGGGGTCCTTATCACCTGCAATTAAAAGAATAGGCTTTGTGCTGTCAACCGCTTTAAACCAAGCGTTTCGGTTGCTTTTTGAAAGCAAATTCATAAGGTCATCCATTGCTGAAACGCTAAAACGGAAGGTGCAGTATTTATCGGCAGCGTATTTATTGATAATTTCGCGGTCGTTTGTAAGCCATTCGTAAGGTGTGTCACCGTCAAAGCCTTTATTATAACCGCCAAAAGCGATGTTTTGAATAAGGTTTGACTTATGCTTTTCGCCCATGATGGCTTTAATAATTTTTACAAGCAAAAGGCCGGGTGCGGATGCCGGGTTAGGCCCGCTTGTACCGCAAAATATAAATTTGTTATATTCATTTGGATAATTTTCAGCCACAAGACGTGCTATAAATGACCCCATTGAATGACCCATTAAAACAGAGGGAATATTAGGGTACATTTTTTTTATGGCTTTAGTAAAGGCCACAACGTCCTTCACCAAATATTTCCAACCGTCTTTGTGGGCAATAAAGCCAAGCTCGTTGTCATTTTCAGCGGTTTTGCCGTGACCTAAATGGTCATAACCAAATGAAAGTACACCGTTTTTTGCAAGAAATGACAAGAAATGGTCATAACGTTCAATATATTCGGTCATACCGTGTGCTAATCCTAAAAGGCATTTAACTTCGCCCTGTGGAACATAAATTTTACCCCTTAAGGTGTGGATATTGTCGGTGCTTTTAACTTCGAAATTTTTAATTTCGTAATCCATAAAAATCACTCCTCACTAAATGCTTTTGCAGACTTAACGGCTTTTTGCCAATCGTTTGTAAGCTTTTGTCGCTGTGAATCATTCATATTTGGGGTGTAAACTGTTTCGGATGCGGAAATGGCTTTTATTTCGTTTAAATCCTTCCAAAAACCCACGGCAAGTCCTGCCAAAAATGCCGCACCCAAGGCGGTTGCTTCGGCATTTAAGGGGCAGTAAACCTCGGTATTAGAAATATCGGACTGAAACTGCATTAAAAACTTGTTTTGTGAAGCGCCACCGTCGGCACGAATACTGCTTATGGGTAGGCTTGTATCATTTTTAAGGGCTAATAACAGGTCGTTTGTTTGGTAGGCAATTGCTTCTAAACAAGCGCGAATAATATGGTTTTTATTACTTCCACGGGTCAAACCGCAAATTGTACCACGGGCATACATATCCCAATAAGGCGCCCCAAGTCCCGCAAAGGCAGGTACAATATAAACACCGTTTGTGTCGCTAACCCTAAGGGCGCATTGCTCACTTTCGTGGGAAGTGTTAATAAGCTTTAATTCGTCACGAAGCCATTGTATAACTGCACCACCGACAAATACGCTGCCCTCAAGGGCGTACTGTACGTCATTGCCTATACTGGCCGCAACAGTAGTTAAAAGCCCGTTTTTGCTTTCATAAGCGGTTTTGCCTGTGTTCATAAGCAAAAAGCAGCCCGTACCATAGGTGTTTTTTACGCTACCCTCGCTAAAGCAACGTTGACCGAAAAGGGCGGCTTGTTGGTCACCTGCAATGCCCGAAATGGGAATATCGGCACCCATAATGTTTATATAACCGTAAATTTCACTTGAAGATTTAACATCGGGTAGCATACTTTCGGGAATGGTTAATATTTCCAAAAGCTTTTTATCCCAGCAAAGCTTATGTATATCAAAAAACATTGTGCGTGAAGCGTTTGTATAATCGGTAACGTGAATTTTACCGCCCGATAGCTTCCAAATAAGCCAGGTGTCAATTGTGCCGAAAAGCAAATCGCCATTTTCGGCCTTTTTTCTGGCACCTTTTACGTTGTCCAAAATCCATTTAATTTTAGTGCCGCTGAAATAAGCGTCAATTTTAAGCCCAGTTGTTTTTGTTATGTATTCTTCCAAGCCTTGTGCTTTAAGCTCGTCACAAATTTCGGCTGTGCGGCGGCATTGCCATACAATAGCGTTATAAACAGGTTCGCCTGTGTTTTTATCCCACACAATAACCGTTTCACGTTGGTTTGTAATGCCAATAGCGGCAATTTCATCCGCTTCGGCGCCTATTTTGGTAATTGCTTCAATAAGGGAAGAATATTGTGCTGAATAAATTTCTAGCGGGTTGTGTTCTACATAACTGCTTTCGGGGTAAATTTGGGTAAATTCGTGCTGAACAGTCGACACCGCATTGCCGTTTTTATCAAATAAAATGGCACGTGCACTGGTTGTACCTTCATCTAATGAAAGAATATATTTTTTCATAAAACCACCCTTTATTATTTTAAAATAACACGGGGAACACGTGGCGATATGCCACATACAATTTCATAATTAATTGTGCCGCAAAGGTCGGCCAAGGCGTCAACCTTTAATTCCTTGCCAAAAAGCACGACCTCATCACCCATTTTAATATTTTCAATATCGGTAACGTCAACACAAAATTGGTCCATACAAATTCGGCCCACAATATCGGCGCGGTGGCCGTTAATGTAAACATAGCCTTGGTTTGAAAGTGAACGGGGATACCCATCGGCATATCCGGCGCTTACGGTAGCAATTTTCATTGGCTTTTCACATTTAAAGGTACGTCCATAGCTTACGGTATCGCCCGAATTAATTTCCTTTACAAGTGACACAACCGATTTTAAGGTCATAATAGGTATTAGCCCGTCACTTAAAGAAAGGCTGCTTGAGGGTGAAAGACCGTAAAGTGAAATGCCTACACGGGTCATATCTAAATATTTATCATCATCTAAAAGTGTACCGGCCGAATTACAGCAATGTAAAATTAAATTATCAAGTCCCGCTTCTTTAAAACGGTCGCAAGACTTTTTAAATAAATCATATTGTTTTTGTGTAAAGCCGTCCTCCTCTAATTCATTTCTGTCAGCAACGGCAAAATGAGTGAATACACCTTCACATACTATATTGGGAAGGGTGGCCGCTTTTATTGAATTTTCAAGCTCGCATAAAGCATCAGTTCTGCAGTTAAAGCCAATGCGGGACATACCAGTATCAAGCTTTATATGCGATTTAATTTTAACGCCGTTACAAACAGCCGCAGCGGATAACTGTTCGGCATATTCTGTCGAATAAACACATTGTGAAATGTCATTTTTTGCAAGCTCGATTACCATTTGGGCTGGGGTATATCCCAAAATCAAAATCGGCCTAGTTATGCCAATTTCTCGCAATTCGACAGCTTCAATAATATTTGAAACGGCAAACCAATCAGCCCCGTTTTGTTCTAAAACAGGGCATAAATCTATGACCGAATGACCATAAGCGTTGGCTTTTACAACCGCCATAAACTTTTTGTCGCCCAGTTTTTCTTTGAAGATTTTTAAATTATGTACAAGGGCTTTCGTGTCAATTTCAGCCCAGGCTCTATGCAAAAAATCCATAATATCACCAATAACATTATACCATAAATTATTTGTTTTGCAATCGGTTATTTACCTTTTGTGCCAAAGGCATAAAAATAACGCTTAAAGCCGCCCAATAAACCGAATATAAAAGGCAAATTTGCCCCTTAAAATTAAAGGGGCGAGCGGAATAATTCCACACGTTTTGCTTTAAAATAAGGTTAAAAAATATACCAAAAACAAGCTCGACAAATGTTACAAAAGCACTGCCTGTAACCGCCTTTATAAGCATATTAAACCGTTTTAATTTTTTACCTAAATATGCAAAACCGCAAAAGCAAACACCGCCTGCCAAAAGCATTGAAAAATGGGTGCGTCCACGCCATAAAATTTCAATTAAACCATATCCAAAGGACCCAATTAAAAACATAATAATTTTAGCCATAATTTCACCTGTTTTAGTATGCGCAGTTTGGAAATTAATATGTGAAATTGGGGTTTAAGCTTACGCGAATGAATAATGAAAAATAAAAAATGAAGAATTTTGGTGTCGCTTCGCGACGGATTTATATATCGTGCCGAAGGCACAACTTTCAATTATTAACTATTCATTATTAATTTGCAAGGCTCCGCATTGCGCTCCTGTTACTTTCACATATACATTTCTCCTTTAATTCAAAATGTGACGTCAGCGCTTGTGTTAAAAAAGGATTTATACCACTGGGTTTAATTTTTAATTTGACTTTTTCGTTTATATATGTTATATAATTATTCAGTGCTATTAAAGTTATAAGCAGAGCGTACCATATTTGGCTTATTTTTTTATTAGCGTGTTCATTTTTTTGAAAAAATACCCAAAAAACGAACAAAGGAGATTCTTTCAATGACGCAAAACGAATTTAAGGTGCTTAGATTTTTTTGTGAAAATTCCGGGTCATCTACACAAAGATTGATTTCGGAAGAATTAGACCTTTCTCTTGGAACGGTAAATTCTGTAATTTCAAAGCTTAGAAAAAAAGGTTATGTAACAGAATGTTATCAGGTATTGCCCGAAGGAATAAAGGCAATGGAACCTTACAAAGTTAAAAATGCTATTATTCTTGCTGCCGGTATGAGCACCCGATTTATTCCTTTTTCCTACGAAAAACCAAAAGGCTTAACTGTTGTTAAGGGTGAGGTTTTAATTGAACGTCAAATCAGACAGCTGAAAGAAGCCGGTATAGAAGAAATTATCCTTGTTCTTGGAGCTATGTTGGAGAAATTTCTATATCTTGTTGATAAATTCGACGTTAAAGTTGTTATAAATAAAGAATACAGACACAAAAACACCCATTCTAGTTTATATTTCTCAAGAGATTTTTTGAAAAGCAGTTATATATGCTGTGCGGATAATTATTTCCCTAAATCAGTATTTCACAAATACGAACCCCATTCTTTATATTCTACCATTTATATGGAAGGAGTTCTACACGGTGAGCGCGGAGTATTTACTGATAGCAAGGGACTTATCGTTGCGACTCAACGCCCCTCTGTTAACCAATGGGTAATGAATGGATACGCTTATTTTAATAAGGAATTCAGCGACAAATTCAAACCTATTTTAGAGCAAATATACGATACTCCCGGAACTGACGGACTTTATTGGGAGCAAGTGTATGCCGAGCACGTTAGTGAACTGCCGTTGTATGAAAAAAGATATAGCTCTCAACAGATTATAGAGTTTGATTCTATAGCAGAATTGGAGGCATTCGATCCTGAATATATTAAGTACAACAGCATTGCTTTAATCGAAAACATCTGTTCCACCCTTAAATGTGTTCCAGGTGATATCTGTGAAATTCGTCCAATAAACAAGGGATACACTAACCATTCTTTCAGTTTTATTTGTAAAGGAAAATCTTACGTTTACAGAAACCCCGGCGACATTTCTTCTGAATGGATAGACAGAAAAAGTGAGAAAAAAGCTTTGGAATATGCAAAACAGCAAGGTATAGATGATTCTTATATTTATTGCGACGATGAGAACGGTTGGAAAATTTCTCATTTTATCAATATAACCGATGATTTTGATTTTGCAAACTCAAAGTGTTTGCAAATGCTATGTCAGACTCTTAGAAAAATGCATGATAATCCGATTACCTGCGGCAAACGTATGGATTATATGGATGAGGCTATAAAACTGCTTGCAGGCATAAAAACCTTAGATGTCGAGGCATACCAGATTGCCGTATCTCAGTTAGACAATATAAAAAAAATAGACGAAATAATCAAATCAGACAATTGGCCTATTCAAATGATACATAACGATTTATATGAAGATAATCTGCTAATTTCAGGAAATAAGCTTTATTTAATAGACTGGGAATATGCCGGTGATACCGATATTGGTTTTGACCTTTGCAAATTGTTTGTTAAAAATGATGCGGAGGGTTTTGATATTGACAAGTGGCTATATTATTATTTTCAGCGAACTCCCACTGCTTCTGAAAAACAACACATAGTCGGTTGTGCGGCTGTATCGTTTTACTATTGGTATATATGGGCACTTTATATGGTCAAGTGCGGCAATGATTATGCGGATTTGATGCTCAAATATATGACTGTATTTAAACGTTATCAGAAAGAGTTTAATTCACAAATTGAAAGCCATGGGTAATTTAATATAAACTTATAAAAATTTATTAAAAAGGGAGTATTTAAAATGGAATACATAGTTTCAATTTTCCTAGGTGTATATCTACTTTCTATCGGCCTTATTTGTTATTTTCGAATAACAAAAGACTATAAAGGAGGTAAAAAATAATGAATGCATACTTAATCGGTATGATAATTTCTATGATTATATATGTTGCTCTTGGCTTGCTCATTAGCAAAGGTGTAAAAAATGCCAACGACTTCTTTGTTGCCGGCCGTAATGCGCCAACATTTCTTATTGTTGGTTCTTTGGTTGCTTCATATTGTTCCACAGGCTTATTTATGGGCGATGTCGGAGAAGCTTATAGCGGATTATTCAGCCCATTTATGATGACGGTTATGATGTTAATCGGAGGTTATGTCCTTGGAAGCGTTTTTTTTGGAAAATATCTGCGTCGCAGCGAGGCAATTACTATATCCGAATTTTTTGGAAAACGCTTCGATTCTAAACCTCTGAGAGTTTTGGCAGCCATCACCGCTATTATCACTATGGCGGTATATACCCTTTCTGTAATGCAAGGTATTGGAACTTTAATGAATTACGTAACCGGCGTCAACTATAATCTTTGTGTATTTTTAGCTCTTCTTACCTTCGCCATTTTAACTATTACATCAGGGTCGAAGGGTGTTTTGATAACTGACACCTTAATGTTTAGCATTTTCACTATTTTTTCCCTAATTTCCGTTGGTATTATTATAGGTAAACTTGGTGGTTGGAACACTGCTATTGAGAATATAACTAAATTAGACGATGCTTTACTATCTTGGCGTGGAGATTTAAATTATCTCTATCCTACCGGCGCGGAAAATATGGCTTGGGCTATTATGACCGGTCTTACCTGGACTGCGGTTTGTGCGGTAGCACCTTGGCAGTCAAGCCGCTATTTAATGGCAAAGAACGAGCACGTTGTTATTCGTTCGTCTGTTTGGGCCGCTATGTTTGTTGCTGCATTGGAATTTTTCATTCCTACTACAGGCGCTCTTTTAAAGGTTTATAGCGACGTAATTCCAAGTCCTGTTCACTCAATGATTTGGGGTGTTATGAATTTAGTTCCTCCTATTATTGGTATAGTTGCTCTAACAGGTGTACTCGCCGCAGGTATTTCCTCTGCTACAACCTTCCTTTCCCTCATCGGTTCTTCAATAGCAAATGATATTGTTGAGTTTAAAGATGATAGAAAAAAACTGCGTTATAGTAGGATTGCAATATTAATAGTTTGCATCTTAGTTATGATTCTTGCATACTTCAATCCGCCTCAGATATACGTTATTTTGTTGCTTAGCGGTACTGTTGTAGTTTGTTCTTGGTTCCCTGTTTGCATTGCATCTGTCTGGAGCAAGAGGGTAACTAAAACCGGTGCTTTTGCGGGTATGTTGTGTGGATTTATAGGTTGCGCCGTTATGAAAATTATTAGCGCCGTGGGCGGTATTACGTTGCCTATTTATTTAGACTCATTTGTTGTCGGTTTGGTTGCTAATATTTTAGCCTTGGTAATTGGTTCCGCGTTAACACAACCCACCGATGAAGAAAAACAAGCCAGAGAAAAATTGTTCTTAGTTCCCGAAAAAGAAAATGATCCTAAGGAACAGAAAAAAACCAAGCGCACCCTTATAGGTTTCTTGTTATTCAGTGTCGCAGTAACTGTAGCCTTGATTGTTCTTTGGGTTATTCCATATCATAACGCTCTATAATTTTTGCCCAAAACCATTTTTATATAAAAGCGAGGTGAAATTCACCTCGCTTTTGCTATGATAGGTCAAAATATGCTATTTTTTGTCAAAAGTCTCTCTTGAAAAATCGCCAACAAGTTCATTATTTATAAGGATTTAAGCGACTTCTTGTGTTATAATAACACGAGCCTCTATTCTTATAACAATGCCTGTAGCCTTCATAAATATATTAACTCCGATTTCTTTGATTTAATGAATAATAAAAAACGAATAAGAAAAAAATGTGTGCCTATGCCACGACATATAAATATGTCGGCAAAGCCGACATCAATTTTATTATTTATTATTTAATCGCGCAGCGATAAACTATAATTTGAAGTATAAAAGTGTAAAAAAAGTACGGCAGATAATCTACCGTACTTTAATTTTATCTTCTTCGTCTGTTTGCAAGGGCTAGTAAACGAAGTAATTGTGCCAATGACACAAGGAATGATGTTACGTATGTCATTGCGGCGGCAAAAAGCACTTTTTTAGCGCCCTTTACTTCGTCTTCATTCGCTAAAATGCCATATCCTGAAAGGGCATTTATCGCACGGCGGGAAGCATTAAATTCAACCGGCAGGGTAACAAGCTGAAACAAAAGTGCCAATGCAAAAAAGATAATGCCCAAATCAATTAAATAATAAAAACTGAATAAAAAGCCGAACATAACAAGGGGAATAGCGAGTTTGGAGCCTAAGTTGCAAACAGGGTAAATTGCGCCACGAATTTTTATTGGTGCATAGTTTAAGGCGTATTGCACTGCGTGCCCTGCTTCGTGTGCGGCAACGCCTGCGGCGGCAACCGAATTGCTGTTATAAACCGCATCAGATAAGCGAATAACGTTAGTTTTGGGGTCAAAATGGTCGGTTAAATTTCCCGAAACACGTTCGATTTTTACACCGCTTACGCCATTTGCGTTAAGGACACGGCGAGCAGCCTCGGCGCCTGTTATGTTGCAAAGCTTTTGCGAATATTTTGAAAAGGTGGATTTTACCGAAAATTGTGCAATCATCATAAGCAAAATCGCAGGTAAAACCAAGACTAAATAATAATAGTCCAAACCATAGTAAAACAGCATGATTTTCTCCTAATTAAACGTTAAAGCGGAAAAGAACAATGTCGCCGTCCTTCATAATATATTCCTTGCCTTCGCTTCTAACTAAGCCTTTTTCCTTGGCGGTAACCATATTCCCGTTACATTCCATAAATTCGGTAAAGTTAATAACCTCGGCACGAATAAAGCCACGTTCAAAGTCGGTGTGAATTTTGCCTGCTGCCTGAGGCGCTTTTGTACCAACAGTAATTGTCCAAGCGCGCACCTCATCCTTACCTGCAGTAAGGTAGGAAATAAGACCTAAAAGGGCATAGCATTTTTGAATCATACGGTCAAGACCGCTACGCTCAAGACCCAATTCTTCTAAAAACATTACCTTTTCTTCATCAGAAAGACCTGAAATTTCAGCTTCTAAAGCGGCGCAAATAGGTAAAATTTCTGCTTTTTCGCTTTCAGCAATAGTTTGCACGGTTTTATAATTTTTATTACTGTCAATTCCGTTTACAAAATCATCCTCGCTCATATTACAAGCGTAAATAACAGGTTTTGCTGATAAAAGTGCGGTGGTATTAATAATTTCTTGTTCGGTTTCATCATTAATTTCAATGCTTCTTGCAGGTTGTCCGTTTTCAAGGTGTTCCAAAAGGCGCTTTAAAAAGTCAACCTCGCCCTGCATTTTTTTGTCACCCTTTAATGCCTTTGTTGCTTTATCTAAACGGCGGGTAACCATTTCCATATCTGAAAAAACAAGCTCTAAATTAATGGTTTCAATGTCACGTGCGGGGTCAACCGAGCCTTCAACGTGAATAATATCGTCACTTTCAAAGCAACGTACAACGTGAACAATAGCGTCAACCTCACGAATATTTGAAAGGAATTTATTGCCAAGACCTTCACCCTTAGAAGCGCCCTTTACAAGACCTGCAATATCTACAAACTCAATAACAGCGGGGGTAAACTTATTGGGCTGATAAATTTCAGCTAATTTTTCAAGTCTTTCATCGGGTACGCTTACCATACCAACGTTAGGCTCGATAGTGCAAAAGGGGTAGTTTGCCGACTGAGCACCAGCGTTTGTAATAGCGTTAAAAAGTGTTGATTTACCAACGTTTGGTAAACCTACCATACCTAGTTTCATAATTTTTTCATCCTTTTTAGAAAATTATCCTGTTAATTATACAGCCAAATGTCGTTATTGGCAAGAAAAAGTTAATTTTTACATAAAATGCTTTGCCTTTTTGCAAAAAATATATTATAATGACTTTGAATAAATTATAAGGTGGTATATTATGAATTCAAAATACACCGTATCCCTTGAAAAAATTGTTAACGAATTTTCACTTAGGGTGCTTAATGCGCCTACACCATTGTCTGAAATTTTAATTTCTTCAAACGAAATTAACCGCCCCGGTTTACAAATGGCGGGCTATTATGAGTTTTTTGACGAACGCCGTATTCAAGTTATAGGTAAAAGCGAGGAAAGCTTTATTGAACGCTTTACGCCCGAAAAGGCCGAGCAAAGAATTCGTGACTTTTTTGCTAAAAAGCCGTCGGCCGTTGTTGTTTGCCGTGATTTAGAATTTGGCGACAAATATATTGAAATTGCAAAGGAATGTGGCATTCCGCTTTTAAAAACAAGCGAGTCGACCTCTGCTTTTTCGGCAGCGCTTATTGCCTTTTTAAACCTTAACCTTGCACCCCGTATGACACAGCACGGTGTTTTGGTTGAAGTTTACGGTGAAGGTATTTTGCTTATGGGTGACAGCGGCGTTGGTAAAAGTGAAACCGCAATTGAACTTGTAAAACGTGGTCACCGCCTTATTGCTGACGATGCGGTTGAAATTCGCCGTGTTTCTGATAAGTCACTTGTTGGTACAGCGCCCGATAATATCCGTCATTTTATTGAACTTCGTGGCATAGGCATTATTAATGCCAGCCGTATATTTGGTGCGGGTGCAGTAAAGCTGACCGAAAAGATTGACCTTGTAATTAACATTGAACAATGGGACGTTACAAAAATGTACGACCGAATCGGTCTTGAACAGCAAACCACCGAAATTTTGGGTCTTAACGTTCCTTCACTTACAATTCCTGTAAAGCCCGGTCGTAACCTTGCGGTTATTATCGAGGTTGCCGCTATGAACCACCGCCAAAAGAAGCTTGGCTACAATGCGGCTGAGGATTTACTTAAAAAGCTTGGTATGACCGAGGAAGACCCAACCGATACAACCGTTGAAGCATTTTAAAGGAGTTTTTAAAAATGCCTTTTTTAACATTTTGCAAAGCGCAAAGCATTGAAATTAAACAAAACGAGCCCATGAAAAATCACACAAGCTTTAAAATTGGCGGAGGTTGTGATTATTTCGTTATGCCTAAAAATACCGACCAGCTTAAAGCGGTTATTGAAAAGGCCAAGGAATTAAATTTACCAATTTTCATACTTGGCAAGGGCTCTAACCTTTTGGTGTCCGACAATGGCGTTGAAGGTGTTGTAATTTCTATGTTAGGGCTTTGCGAGATTAGTGTAAATGGTAACGAAATTACCGCAGGCGCAGGGGTAAGCGTTGCTAATCTTTGCACCACAGCATTAAATAACAGCCTTTCAGGGCTTGAATTTGCTTACGGTATACCCGGTAGTGTGGGCGGCGGTCTTTATATGAATGCAGGTGCATACGGCGGCGAATTTTCAAATACCGTTGTTAAAGCCGAATATTTAACTAAAGAAGGTCAAGTTGTAACTATAAAAGTTGAAGATATGGCGCTTGGTTACCGCACAAGCATTTTTAAACAAAACGGCGGTATTATACTGTCGGCAACCTTTAAGCTAAGCGAGGGTGAAAGTAGTAGTATTAAAGCCGCTATGGACGATTATATGGGTCGTCGCATATCTAAACAGCCACTTGAATATCCAAGCGCAGGCAGTACCTTTAAGCGCCCAACGGGCTATTTTGCGGGTGCGCTTATTGAACAAAACAACCTTAAGGGTGTATCACTCGGTGGTGCAATGGTAAGCGAAAAGCACGCAGGCTTTGTTATTAATTACAACAATGCCTCTGCCGCTGACGTTAAGGGCTTAATGGCAAAAATTAAAAACACGGTTAAGGAAAATAACGGCGTAGAATTAGAACCTGAAATTATATTTATAGGCAGGGAATAACGATGCAAACTTTAATAAATGCTTTTAACCAATTAAATATTCCCGATATGCCGCCTCTTTCAAAGCTTTACGGGCATAAGGGAGGCGCAATAAATTTTGAAGTAAGGCTTCCAAACGGTGATATACAAAAAATTTTTGACGATAATAAAATTTACTACACCGCTGAGCTTAAAAACGAAGATAAAAACCTTGCATTTTTGCTTGTGACCGATAAAACACAGCTTGTTGTTTTAAAGGCAAAGGCAAAAGATAAACCACAAATAATTATTTGGAAATTAATTTAGGAGAATAAAATGTCCTTTTGTAGCGACGTTAAAAACGAACTTATCGCCATAAGACCATCCGCCTGCTGTAAGCCGTCATATATATATGGGTTTATGCTTTTCGGAAGGTCTTTTTGCATAAAAAGAATAGCCCTTCAAACAGGTAACGAAAATGTTGCCAAGGCCTATGCCGATTTAATTAAGTTCAATTATGGTGCCGAGGTTAAAATTACCTGTGGTGGCAGTAAAAGACCTACATATAAAGCCGAGGTGGAATCGGCCTCTGACCGACTTAAAATTTTGGCGCTTATCGACTTTGGCATTAGTGATACGGTTATTGACCGCAGTCTTTTTACAAGGGAATGTTGCCCTTTAAGCTTTATTCGCGGTGCTTTTTTGGCTTGCGGTAATATTAACGACCCCGAAAAAGAATACCGTGCCGAATTTTCGGTTAAAAATGAAGCGCTTGCAAACGATTTGGACAACCTTTTACAGCAGTATGATATTTTTATGAAGAAAACCCAAAGGGGAACTGCTACTGTGCTTTACACTAAAGACAGCAGTATGATTGAGGACCTTTTAACCCTTATGGGCGACACTAACCGCACACTTGAAATTATGGATGCTAAAATAATGAAAAGTGTTAAAAATAAAATTAACCGCCAACGAAATTGTGATAATGCAAATATTACAAAAACGGTTGAGGCTTCACTAAAGCAGCGCACCGCCATTGAATATTTAGAACAGGCGGACAGGCTTTTAAGCCTACCGCAAGAGCTTTTGGACGCGGCGCTTTTGCGTAAAAACAACCCCGAAGCAACACTTAAAGAGCTTTGCAAAATTTCACCCACACCTATTACAGTTTCGGGACTTAATCACAGGCTAAATAAGATTATTGAAATTTACGAACAAAGCCTTCCCCTTGAGGGGAAGGTGTCACGTAGTGACGGATGAGGTGTTAAATGAACACAATTAATAATCCTTAATTGACTCGTAATTCACAAACACTTCGTCGTAATATGACAAGACATGAAAGACATTTATGGTTTGATTTTTTAAAAGGATTATCTGTGAATTTTAATCGCCAAAAGGTTATAGGGTGCTATATTGTTGATTTTTATTGTGCTTCGGCAAAGCTTATAATCGAGCTTGACGGTTCGCAACATTTTGAACCGCTTGGGATAGAAAATGATAAAACAAGAGATGAATATTTTAAATCATTAGGTTTGACTGTTTTGAGATATTCAAATTATGATGTGGATAATAATTTCAGAGGCGTTTGTGAAGAAATATTAAGATATATTTCCACCTCATCCGCCTCATTATATTCGGCACCTTCCCCTCAAGGGGAAGGCATTAAATAAAAAGGAGATGGCAATTATGAATTTCACGCATTTGCACGTGCATACCGAGTATAGCTTATTAGACGGTTGCGCCCGTATTAAAAAGCTTATAGACCGTGCGGCCGAAATGGGTCAAAAAAGTATTGCCATCACCGACCACGGCGTTATGTACGGCGTGATAGATTTTTATAAATATGCTATTAGTAAGGGTGTAAAGCCGATTATCGGGTGCGAGGTTTACGTCGCTACCCGTGGCCGTTTTGATAAACAAAAGGGGCTTGACGGTAACACCCATTTGGTGCTTTTGTGTAAGGATAACGAGGGTTACCAAAATTTAATTAAATTAGTGTCGGCAGGCTTTCCCGAAGGCTTTTATTCAAAGCCCCGCGTTGACCGTGAATTATTGCAAAAATATTCAAAGGGTTTAGTATGTCTTTCGGCTTGCTTGGCGGGTGAAATTCCCCGTGCTTTAATGAACGGCGAATATGATAAAGCAAAGGAAACGGCACTTTGGTATAAGTCGGTCTTTGGGGAAGATTTTTACCTTGAAATTCAGGACCACGGCATTGGGGAGCAAAAGCTTGTAAATCCTCAAATTATTCGCATTGCTAATGAATGTGATATACCCCTTGTTGCCACAAACGACGTGCATTATATAAATGAAGACGATTATAAAATGCATAAGGTTTTGGTGTGTATTCAAACTGCAACCAAAATCACCGAGGATAATATTTTAGAATTTAAAACTAATGAATTTTATTTAAAAAGCCATGAACAAATGGCGGAGCTTTTCGGTAATACCCCTGAAGCGCTTGAAAATACAAATAAAATCGCCGAAAAATGCAACGTCACCTTTGAATTTGGTAAAATTAAATTGCCACACTTTGATATAGGTGACCATGACCATTTTGAATATTTTAAAGAAAAATGCTTTGACGGGCTTTATAAAATTTACGGTCAAAATCCCAAGCAGGAATATATCGACCGTTTAAATTACGAGCTTTCAATTATTAATAAAATGGGTTACGTTGACTACTTTTTAATAGTAGCCGACTTTGTAAATTATGCTAAAACACATAATATTCCGGTTGGCCCCGGTCGTGGCTCGGGTGCGGCGTCACTTGCCGCGCAATGTGTTGGTATTACAGGTATTGACCCGATTAAATACGATTTGTACTTTGAACGCTTTTTAAACCCCGAACGTGTTTCAATGCCTGATTTTGATATTGACTTTTGCTACGTTAATCGCCAAAAGGTTATTGATTACGTTATTGAAAAATATGGCGACGACCACGTTTCTCAAATTGTTACCTTTGGTACACTTGCCGCCCGCGCGGCTATACGTGACGTTGGTCGTGCTATGGACGTGCCTTATGCACTGTGCGACAAGGTTGCAAAGCTTATACCTCAAGCAGTTGGTATGACTATTGACCGTGCGCTTGAAGGCGGTAAGGAGCTTCGTGAACTTTATAATAACGATTCCGCCGTTAAAGAACTTATCGATATGGCAATTAAGCTTGAAGGTATGCCCCGCCACGCTTCAACCCATGCGGCAGGTGTTGTTATTTCGGACAAGCCTGTGGCCGAATACGTGCCCCTTGCAGTTAATGATGAGGCTACCGTAACACAGTTTACAATGACCTCACTTGAAGAGCTTGGTCTTTTAAAAATGGACTTTTTGGGCCTTCGAAATTTAACCATTATTGAAGATACCCAAAATTATATCCGCAAGTATAAGCCTGATTTTGATATTGAAAAAATCCCCCTTGACGATAAGGCGACATATACTATGATGGGGAAGGGTAAAACCCTTGGCGTGTTTCAGTTTGAATCGGACGGAATGAAAAATGTTCTTCGTCAGTTAAACCCTGAAAGTATTGAAGATTTAACGGCTGTGTTATCCCTTTACCGACCGGGTCCTATGGACTCTATCCCAAGGTATATTGAAAACCGCCACAACCCCGATAAAATCAAATACGATATACCCGCGCTTGAATCAATTTTGGGTATTACCTACGGCTGTATTGTTTATCAGGAACAGGTAATGCAGGTGTTTAGGGCTTTGGGAGGTTATTCACTTGGTCGTGCGGACATTGTTCGTCGTGCCATGGCTAAAAAGAAGCATGACGTTATGAAAAGGGAAAAGGAATTCTTCCTTTACGGTGAAAAAGACAAGGACGGCAAGGTTATAAGCCAAGGTGCTTTAGCTTTTGGTATTAGTGAAGAAAGCGCTAATAGAATTTTTGAACAAATGTCCAGCTTTTCATCCTATGCGTTTAACAAAGCTCACGCTTGTGCATATTCTTTTGTAGCTTATCGCACTGCATATTTAAAATGTCATTACCCATCGGAATATTTTGCCGCTTTAATGACAAGTATGATGGACAGCCCACTTAAAATTTCGCAATATACTGCCGAATGTAATAAAACGGGCATTAAAATTTTGCCACCATCGGTAAACCACAGTTTGCAGTATTTCACCCCTGAGGGTAAAAACATTCGTTTTGGTCTTTTGGCAATTAAAAATTTAGGCCTTGGGCTTATAGAACGACTTATAAATGAACGTCAAGAAAACGGCAAATATGAATCGTTTTACGACTTTTGCCTTCGCAATTATTCACGTGAATTTAACCGCAAAGCATTGGAAGGTTTAATAAAAAGCGGGGCCTTGGATTGTGTTTGTGATAACCGCCGTGAAATGCTTTATAATATCGATGCGGTTTTATCAGCCGTTGAAAACGAACGCCGTTTTTCAGGACAAGGTCAGCTTAATTTGTTTGAAGAAATGGGAGCCCCAAATGTTTTCGGGCCTATAAAGGTGCCTGAAATGTCAAAGGATGTGCTGTTATCACTTGAAAAAGAGGCCACAGGGCTTTATCTTACCGGACACCCGATGGACGATTATGCCGAATTTCTTAAAAACGCAAAAATGACAAGCATAGCCGAAGTTACAATGGGTAAATATCCCGACGGTAAGCGTGTAACGGTAGCAGGTATTATAAGCGCAGTAAAGGTGCGACAGCTTAAAAATAACAACCTTTTATGTACGGCTATAATTGAAGACGTTTCGGCATCGGTTAACGTTACGGCATTTGCCAATACCTATTCAACCTATAAATCCATTTTAAGCGATGCAAAGCCCGTTATTTTAACAGGCCGCGTGTCCGAAAGGGAAGACAGGGATATTGAATTGGTGCTTGAAAAGGTTGATCTTATACCCGAAAATTTAAAGGGCTCTACCCAACAAGAAATTAAACCGAAGGTGAAATCAGGTCTTTATTTAAGGGTAGAAAGTCAAGCCAGCCCTAATTTTGCATTAATTCGTGAAACCTTGGCAAAATATAAGGGCGACACCCCCGTTTATATCGTTTGTAACGATACGCGCAAGCGTTTAGAAGCACCAAGGTCGCTTTACGTTAAAAAATGTGGAGAATTAAACCGTGAATTGTGTGAAATTTTAACTGAAGACAACGTAAGGTTTGTTTAATAAAATTTTTGTTGAAAAAAGTTAATTTATGGTATATACTATAAGTTACTGAATTTTTGTAATAATCTTGGAGATGATTTATAATGAAAACTATAGGCGTACTTACCAGTGGCGGCGACGCACCGGGTATGAATGCGGCAGTTCGCGCGGTTGTTCGCACTGCTATTTCTAACGGTATGACCGTTAAGGGTATTCGCCGTGGCTATAACGGTCTTATGGAAGACGACGTTATTGATCTTGGCGCACGTGACGTTTCGGATATTATTCAGCTTGGCGGCACAATGCTTTACAGCGCACGTAGCAGTCGTTTTAAGACCGAAGAAGGCATTGCAGACGCTATGGCAACCTGCAAAAAGCACGGCATTGAAGGTATTGTTGTTATCGGCGGTGACGGTTCATTCCGCGGCGCACGTGATTTATCACTTCGTGGTATTCCTTGTGTTGGTATTCCCGCAACAATCGATAATGACATTTCTTCAACCGAATATACTATCGGCTTTGATACCGCTATGAACACTGTTATTCAAATGGTTGACCGTTTGCGTGATACCTGTGATTCACACGCACGCTGCAGTGTTGTTGAGGTTATGGGTCGTCGTGCAGGTCATATTGCGCTTCGCACCGGTCTTTCTGTTGGTGCCGTTGCAATTTTAGTTCCCGAACGTGACACAACTATTGAAGAAGTAATTGAAAAAATTGAACGTACACGTGCACTCGGTAAAAAGCACTTCATCGTTATGGTTGCTGAAGGCGTTGGCGGCGTTGACGAAATGGCTAAAAAGATCGAAACTGTTACAGGTATTGAAACCCGTGGAACAATTCTTGGTCACGTTCAGCGTGGCGGAGCTCCCACAGTTCGTGACCGTGTAATCGCATCACAAATGGGCTTTGAAGCTGTAAATCTTCTTAAGGAAGGTATCGGCAACCGTGTTGTTGCTTACAAGCTTGGCAAGATTGTTAATTATGATATTTACGAAGCGCTTAATATGAATAAGCCCTTTGACGAATATATGTATCTTGTTGCAGATACCACATCTATTTAATATTAAAAAGGGCCGCTGAAAACGGCCCTTTTTTAGTAAGTGAGGAATTTTTTTGAAGCAAAAGGTTTTAGTTGGTATGAGCGGAGGAGTGGATTCTTCGGTTTGCGCTTCGCTTTTACAAAACGACGGGTACGAGGTTTTGGGCATAACCCTTGACCTCTTTGGTGATACAACCCAATCACAAAGCGATGCTAAAGCGGTTTGTGACAGTCTAGGAATTGAACACACCGTTTTTGATTTAAAAAACGAATTTAAAGGCTTTGTAATTGATAATTTTATTAACGAATATGTAAACGGTCGCACCCCTAATCCGTGTATTGTTTGCAACCGTACAATCAAGTTTGGCGAAATGCTAAAGATTGCCAACGAGCTAGGATGCTACAAAATTGCAACGGGGCATTACGCCAAAATAATTGAAAAAGACGGTCGTTTCTTGCTTTGTCGTGGTGACGATAAAGCAAAAGACCAAAGCTACGTGCTTTACCGCTTAACACAAGAACAGCTTTCCCGCACGGTTTTCCCTTTGGCTAGTCATTCTAAAGACGAGGTGCGCCAAACCGCCGAAAGCTTAAACCTTGTTAATGCTAATAAAAAAGACAGTCAGGATATTTGTTTTGTGCCCGATGGCGATTATGCCGCTTTTATTGAAAAAACGGCTGATTTTGTATCACAAACAGGCAATTATCTTGATATAAACGGCAAGGTTTTGGGTCAGCACAAGGGTGTTATCCGTTATACAATCGGTCAGCGTAAGGGTCTTGGCATTGCACTTGGTAAACCCGCCTTTGTTATTGATAAAAATCCAAACACTAACGAGGTCGTAATAGGTGATGAAAAACACCTGTTTTTTAATAAGGTGTATATTGAAAATCTTAACTTTATACCATTTGATGACTTAGAGGGCGAAATGCAGGTTTACTGTAAGCTTCGTTACCGCCATACCGAACAGCCCGCAACCATAAAGCCCTATAAAAACGGCGTTTTGGTTGAATTCCAAGAGCCTCAACGTGCACCCAGCCCCGGACAAGCAGCGGTATTTTACGACGGCGATATTGTTGTTGGCGGCGGCACTATCGTATGCGGTATAGAATAATTTTTTAAAGCATATCCTTTTATAGAATATATAAAAGGGTGTGCTTTTTTTGGCTAAATTTTTAAAAATATTTTTATCGTTGTTGCTTTCGTTTTCTTTACTTTGTATAGGCGCTTCGGCAGCTACGGTTTCAAGTGAATGTGACTTATCCGACATTAATGTGCCAATTGATACTTCGGTTAATAATGCGGCAATCGGGCAAACACTTGATATTAAAGCAAAATCGGTCATTTTAATGGAACCTCACACAATGACGGTGCTTTATGAAAGCAATTCCGACGAAAAATTATCCCCCGCATCAATTACGAAAATAATGTCACTTTTGCTTGTTATGGAAGCGCTTGATAGGGGAGATATAACCCTTGAAACAGTTGTTACCGCAAGCGAACACGCCTGCAGTATGGGAGGTTCGCAAATTTGGCTTGAACCGAATGAAACTATGACGGTGCACGAGCTTTTAAAGGCTACCGTTATTGCTTCAGCTAATGATGCCTGTGTGGCGCTTGGTGAGCTTATTTCGGGCAGTGAGGAAGGCTTTGTTGCCCTAATGAATTCACGCGCAAAGGAGCTTGGCTGTAATAATACAAATTTTATTAATTGCACCGGTCTTGATGCTGAAGGTCATTTAACCACCGCTTATGACGTTGCGGTCATGTCAAGCGAACTTATAAAGCACGACCTTATTAAAGATTATTCTACCGTGTGGATGGACGCCCTTCGAAACGGTGAAAGCGAGCTTGTAAACACAAATAAGCTGGTGCGTTTTTATCAAGGCACAACAGGCTTAAAAACAGGCACTACAAGCACGGCGGGGTATTGCCTTTCGGCAACGGCACAGCGTGACGGTATGGAGCTCGTGGCGGTTGTAATGTCGGGGGAAACCAGCAATGACCGTTTTAACGGCGCTAAAAAGCTTTTGGATTACGGCTTTGCTAACTATACCTTTTTCGAGGTAGAGGCTGATTTGGGCGAAACCACAAAGATAAATGTAAAAAAAGGTGTTAATAAAAATGTAGAAATTTCAGCCGACGGCAAACTTAATTTACTTTTACCTAAAAGCGAGGCAAAGCAAATAAACCAAAAAATCAACCTAAAAAGCGACCTCACAGCACCCGTAAAAAAAGGTCAGGTGGTTGGCAATGTTGATATTTTTGTTGGTGATAAATCGGTTGGAAGTATTAAAATTGTGTCTAATAACCAAGTAAAAGGTCTAAATTTGTGGATATCGTTTAAACGTATAATGTCAGGACTATTAATTTTGTGATTTTTTGTAAATAATTCACTATTTACCCTTGAAAATATCTGCAAGATATAGTAAAATAATAAAAAAGAATAATCCTAATAGGTGAAAAAGCAATGTCCATTAAATTTAACAAGTCTTACGCAAAAGAATTTATACGTGAAAACGACCTTATCGGTCTTGAAGCACAGGTTGCCGCTGCCCATAAAATGATAAATGAAAAAAGCGGTCTTGGCAACGACTTTTTGGGTTGGGTAAGCCTTCCTGTTGATTATGATAAGGAAGAATTTGCACGCATTAAATTAGCGGCTGAAAAAATCAAGAAGGATACTGATATTTTAATCGTTATCGGTATTGGCGGTTCTTACCTTGGCGCACGTGCCGCAATTGAATTCTTAAAGGGTCCATATTATAATAATCTTCGTGGTGACGCACCTGAAATTTATTTTGCAGGTAACAACATAAGCGGTTCTTATCTTGACGATATGTTAAAGCTTTGCGAAGGCAAGCGCGTATCAGTGAACATAATTTCAAAATCAGGTACCACAACTGAACCTGCAATTGCTTTCCGTGTGTTCAGAAAGCTTTTGGAGGAACGCTACGGTGAAGAGGAAGCTGCAAAGCGCATCTACTGCACAACCGACAAGGCACGTGGCACACTCAAGCAGTTGGCTGACGAAAAGGGCTATGAATGCTTTGTAGTACCGGATGACGTTGGTGGCCGTTTCTCTGTTCTTACTGCAGTTGGTCTTTTACCAATCGCTGCTGCCGGCGCTGATATTGATGCTTTAATGGCAGGCGCTGCAAAGGCTATGGAAGAATATTCAAACGAAAACCTTTACGAAAACGATTGCTATCTTTACGCAGCACTTCGTAATGCCTTATATCGCAAGGGTAAGGCAGTTGAAATTTTAGTAAGCTATGAACCTCGCTTTGCTTTAATGGCTGAATGGTTTAAGCAGCTCTTCGGCGAAAGCGAAGGCAAGGATAACAAGGGTCTTTTACCCGCATCCCTTATCTTCTCAACCGACCTTCACTCAATGGGTCAATACGTACAAGACGGCGCACGTCTTATGTTTGAAACCGTTGTAACCTTTGACGAAAGCACTGCTGACGTTGTTATTGAAAAGGAAGAAAACGACGGTGACGGTCTTAACTTCCTTTCAGGCAAAACAATGTCTTTTGTAAATCAAAAGGCATTTGAAGGTACCGTTTTAGCACATACCGACGGTGGCGTACCCAACCTTGAAATTAAGGTTGCAAAGGCAGACGAAGAAAACCTTGGTCGTCTTATTTACTTCTTTGAAAAGGCTTGTGCAATTTCCGGTTATATGTTAGGCGTTAATCCCTTTGATCAACCCGGTGTTGAAAGCTATAAAAAGAATATGTTTGCACTTCTTGGCAAACCAGGTTATGAAGCACAAAAGGCTGAGCTTGAAGCACGCCTTTCAAAATAATTTAGATATTACTGCAGTCTGCAGTGTTATATAAAAAAGGAGTTGTTTTAAATGATTAAAATCATTATCGGAAAAAAAGGTTCGGGCAAAACTAAATTATTGGCAGAAATGGTAAATGCCGCTGCCGACACTAGTCTTGGTAACGTTGTATGTATTGAAAAAAGCGATGCTCTTATCTATTCCATTAAATATAAGGCAAGACTTGTTGACACTGATACCTATGGCATCAACGGTTATGATGAATACTTTGGTATGATAGCAGGCATTAAGGCAGGCAACCACGACATTACCCACATCTTTGGCGACGCTACTCTTCGCATCGGTGGCAGAGATTTTGACAAGTTGGCTGATTTCTTTGAAAGAATTGCTAAAATTGAAGACGTTGAATTTATTTTCACCGTTTCTGCTGATAAGGAAGAGCTTCCAAAGAAGATTTTCGACTTTGCAGAGGTTTGCAATTAATTAACTAAATAAAGTAAATAAGCGCATCTTGGTTTTATTAACATAAACACAAGGTGCGTTTTGCTTGTTTTTTAGCTATTTTTTTACAAATAAAACCTTGACAAAACGGTTATAAATATATATAATAATCTTTGCGACGATAGAGGTGGAAGTATGGTTATTGATTTAAAACACATTTTTGTCAATGAAAATTCTTCATTACCTGTTGAGTATTCGTTGGATTTAAGCCAGGTTGAACACGGCGGTGTTTTCCCACTCAAAAAACCCGTTACTATAACAGGCAGTATTTCCAACACATCAAGCCTAATAAGGTTTCAGGCTGAGGTTAAGTTTCAGTTTGATGCACTATGTGACCGTTGCGGTAAGGAAACTTCCAAAATATATTCGGTCGACGTTTCAAAGTCACTTGCTACTTCAATTGAAGGGGAAGACAGCGATACGATTCTTTTAGTACCCGATATGAAGTTGGACCTTGACGATTTTCTTTACACTGAAGTAATCGTTAATTTGCCGCTTAAGCATCTTTGCAGTGAGGATTGCAAGGGCATTTGTTACAAATGTGGTAAAAACCTTAACGAAGGCGCCTGCAATTGCGACACAAGGGAAATAGACCCACGTCTTGCAAAGCTGGCTGAACTGTTAAACAATTAAACTTTTTAATCAATTTAAGGAGGTGCTGAAAATGGCAGTACCAAAGAGAAAGCATTCAAAAGCTAGAAGAGATAAAAGAAGAAATAATGTTTGGAAGTTAAGCGCTCCCACTTTAGTAAAGTGCGCTTGCGGAGCTTACAAGCGTCCTCACAGACTTTGCGCTGCTTGCGGTCAGTATGACGGCCGTGAAGTTGTAAAGGTTGGCGAATAATTCAAATTGACAGAGGGGGAAGGTTAAATTCTCTCTCTGTTTTTTTGTGAATGGGGTGAAGAATGTGTCTGTTATAATCCAGTCGGTAGAAAAGCGAAGCCCTGCCTTTAAAGCGGGTATAAAAAGCGGCGATACGTTACTTTCAATAAACGGTAATGATATTATGGACGTTTTGGATTATCGTTTTTATCAAAATAACCAAAAGCTTAATATTCAGTTTATTAACTGTAAAGGGAAAATTAAAAATAAGCGTATAAAGAAGGACGAGTTTGAAGAACTTGGCCTTAATTTTGCTACCTATTTAATGGATAACAAGCATTCTTGCCTTAACAAATGCGTTTTTTGTTTTATTGACCAGTTACCGAAGGGCATGCGTGACAGCCTTTATTTTAAGGATGACGATTCACGCCTTTCATTTTTATTTGGTAACTATATCACCCTTACCAATATTACCGAACACGAGGTTGAACGCATTATTAAAATGCACATAAGCCCCATTAATATTTCGGTGCATACCACAAATCCCGATTTGCGTGTTAAAATGATGACCAACAAAAATGCGGGTAACGTTTTGGAAATTATAAACCGCTTTAACGATGCAGGCATTAAGATAAATTGTCAAATGGTGCTTTGCCCCGGCTATAACGACGGTAAAGAGCTTGAAAGAACCTTAGAGGATTTGACAAATCTTGAAAATGCTGAATGTATTGCGGCGGTGCCTGTGGGGCTTACAAAATACCGTGACGGCCTTGCAAAGCTAGAACCATTTAATAAGCAAACCGCCGGTGAAACTATTGATATTATAAACCGCTTTGGTGATAAATGTCTTGACAAATATGGTAGCCGCAGGGTTTATGCAAGTGATGAATTTTACCTTTTATCTGAAAGAGAAATGCCAAAGGCTGACTACTACGGTGATTTTTTACAGCTTGATAACGGCGTTGGTATGTGGTCGCTTTTAGAAAAAGAAGTCGACGATGCCATAAACGACTGTGAATATGAGCTTAAGAATAACCGCAAGGTTACTTTAATTACAGGCAAAGCGGCATATCCATTAATTACAGAAATTGTTGACAAAATCAGCAAAAAATGGGATAATCTAAATGGTAAGGTTATTAAAATTGAAAATAACTTTTTCGGCCCTTTAATTACGGTTGCAGGGCTTGTTACCGCAACCGATATTATCGACCAATTACAAGGTGTTGATTTAGGGGATGAGCTAATAATTCCCGACGTAATGCTAAGGTCTGAAAAGGATATGTTTTTGGACAGCATAACCGTAGACGAGCTTTCAAATAAACTTGGTGTAAAAATTACCGTTACTTCGGTTGACGGTTATGACATGGTAGAAAATATTTTAGGAGGTGCGGTATGGCAAAACCTGTAGTTGCTGTTGTAGGTCGTCCAAACGTTGGTAAATCTACTTTATTTAATAAAATTATAGGCAAGCGCCTTTCTATCGTTGACGATACACCCGGCGTTACCCGTGACCGTATTTACGGCGACGGTGAATGGCTTGGGCGTAAAATGATGTTTGTTGATACCGGCGGTATCGAACCTAAAACTGACGATATTATTCTTGCAAGTATGCGTGCGCAGGCTAATTTGGCTATTGAAACTGCTTCGGTAATTATTTTTGTTACCGATTTAAAGTCGGGCGTTACTGCGGCTGATATGGACGTTGCGGCAATGCTTCAAAAAAGTGGCAAGCCAATTGTTTTGTGTGTTAATAAGTGTGACAACATTGGTGACACTCCTATGGAATTTTACGAATTCTATAACTTGGGTCTTGGTGACCCTATTGCAGTTTCTTCGGTACACGGTCATGGCACAGGTGACCTTTTAGACGCCGTAATCGACCATATTGCGCCTGAAGAATTTGAAGATGAGGACGAGGAGATTATAAATGTTGCCGTTATTGGTAAGCCAAATGCGGGTAAATCCTCCCTTATAAATCAAATCGCCGGGGAAGAAAGATCAATCGTTTCTAACATTGCGGGCACCACCCGTGATGCCATCGACCTTCATATTGAACGTGGTGGAGTTAAATATAACTTTATTGATACTGCGGGTCTTCGCCGTAAAAGTAAGGTTGAAGATAAAATCGAAAAATACAGCGTGCTTCGTGCTAATATGGCAATTGAACGTGCTGATGTTTGCGTTATTATGATTGACGGCTGTGAAGGCTTTACCGAACAGGATTCTAAGGTTGCCGGTCTTGCAATGGAGCAGGGTAAGGCTTGTATAATTGCCGTTAATAAGTGGGATGCCGTTGAAAAGGACGGCAAAACGTTGGATTCCTTCCGCAAACAGCTTATGAAGGACTTTTCGTTTATGCCTTACGCCCCGATTATTTTTATTTCGGCTAAAACAGGGCAAAGGGTTGACCGCTTGTTTGATTTAATTAAATATGTAAGCGAACAAAACACAATGCGGATTTCGACAGGTAAGCTTAACGATATTTTGGCGGATGCAACTGCACGTGTTCAGCCCCCGTCAGATAAGGGTAAGCGCGTTAAGATTTATTATATGACTCAGGCTTCTACAAAACCGCCAACATTTGTGTGTTTTTGTAACAATGCCGAATTGTTCCATTTCTCATATCAACGTTATCTTGAAAACCAAATACGTTCTACCTTTGGTCTTGAAGGTACACCTGTAAGGTTTGTTATTCGCGAAAGGGGCGACAAGTAAATGTTAGTTACTGCTTTGGTTACGGTTGCTGCGGCATATTTAATTGGTAGTATTAGCTTTGCGGTTATTTTTGCTAAAAGCTTTCTTAAAAAGGACGTTAGAGAGCTTGGCAGCGGTAATGCAGGCGCAACAAACGTTATGCGTAATGCAGGTGTTTTACCGGGGCTATTAACCTTTGTTTGTGACGCTTTAAAGGGCTTCGCCGCTTCATATATGGGTTATGCAATATTTGATTATATTCATACCCAAACAAACAGCGAATGGTCATACGCTATTTACGGCGCTTATCTTTGCGGTGCGGCATGTATGCTGGGCCACATTTTACCCATATTTTTTGAATTTAAGGGCGGCAAGGGCGTTGCAACCAGTGTTGGTATTTTTGCGGTTTGTTGCCCAATTGCAATTATAATCGGATTAAGTGTGTTTATACTTTGTGTAATTATTACACGCTATGTGTCTTTAGGCTCGGTATTAGCGGCAGTTGTGGTTGTATTATTTTCTATCATTTTTTATGAAAATACGGCAAGCATTTTACCGCAAATTTTACTTGCGCTTGTAATGGGCGCAATGGTTATTGGCAAGCATAAGGAAAATATTAAGCGCCTTTTAAACGGTACCGAATCTAAAGTTAAGCTTGGGGGTAAAAAGCATGGCTAAAATCACAGTGCTTGGCAGCGGTGGTTGGGGCATTGCCTTGGCAATTGCTGCATATAACAAACGTAACGACGTTACCCTTTGGTCGCCCTTTCAAGATGAGGTTGACCTTTTATTAGAAAAGCGTACAAACGAAAAGCTGCTTCGTGGTGTAGTTATACCTATGGGCATTAAAATCACTACCGATATGTCGGTTGTTGAGGGTGATACCCTTACAATTATTGCGACCCCTTCAGTAGCGGTTAGAAGCGTTGCAAAGCAGCTTTCAGCATATAAGAACTTTGGTATTGTTGTTAATGTTTCAAAGGGCTTTGAAAAGGGAAGTCTTAAGTTTTTAACCGAAGTTATTTCGGAAGAACTACCAACTGCAAAGGTTGTTGCGCTTTCGGGTCCCTCTCATGCGGAGGAGGTTGCACGTAATATACCCACCTCTATTGTAGCAACCTCTAATTCAATTATTGCGGCCGAGACAGTACAGGATATAATGTCGGGCGGTTGCCTTCGTGTATACACCTCTACCGACCTTGTCGGTGTTGAACTTGGCGGCGCAATAAAAAATGTTATTGCTATTGCGGCGGGCTGCTGTGACGGTCTTGGTCTTGGCGATAACACAAAGGCGGCACTTATAACACGTGGCCTTTCTGAAATGGCACGCTTAGGTGTTTGTATGGGCGCTAACGAATATACCTTTGCGGGACTTACCGGTATTGGTGACTTGGTTGTTACCTGTACCTCACGCCACAGCCGTAATAATCGTTTTGGTTATAAGGTTGGTAGCGGCACATCAGTTAAAACCGCCTTGGAAGAGGTAGGCACGGTTGAAGGCTATTACGCAACCGAAATGGCATATCAGCTAGCACAAAAATATGGTGTTGAGTTGCCAATTATTAACGAATGTTATGCGCTTTTATATGAAGAAAAGCCTGTAAACGAGGTTGTAAAAACCCTTATGAATAGGCCACAAAAAAGTGAACGTTAAAATAGTAAAAAAAATACTTGATTTTTTTGTCACTTTGTGGTAATATATTATTTGCTATGCGGTCGGTAATAGTTATCGGCTATTAAAAAAGGAGGTGCAGACCATGGCTAAATGTGATATCTGCAATAAAGAAATTGCTTTCGGTATTAAGGTTTCTCACTCACACAGACGTTCAAACAGAACTTGGAAGCCCAACGTTAAGAAGGTAAAGGCAATCGTTAACGGTTCTCCCCGTCGTATCAATGTTTGCACCCGCTGCTTACGTTCGGGTAAAGTTACCAGAGCTATCTAATAATTTCTTACAAACAAACCCTGGGTTTTTTACTCAGGGGTTTTTTGTATCCGTTTTTAGAAAGGAAAGTTATGTACAAGGCAGTTATTTTTGATTTAGACGGCACACTTGTTAATTCACTTAAGGATTTAGCAGTGGCAACTAATTATTCATTAGAACAACACGGCTTTAAGCTTTATCCGCTTGATGATTATAAATATCTTGTCGGTGATGGTATGGTAAAGCTTATTGAAAGGGCAATACCCGATGATGCCTTAACAGAAGAAACCTTTAAATCGGTTTTTAACGGTTTTATGGGCTATTACCGTGAGCATTGTCTTGTTCATACCTATGTTTATGACGGCGTTATGGACGCTGTTTTAGAGCTTAATAATATGGGCTTAAAGCTGGCAGTGGTTTCAAACAAGGCTGACGATATGACTAATATTATAGTTAAAAATTATTTTGGTGAAATTTTTACAGCAGTAACCGGCAAGCGTGAAGGTTACCCCACCAAGCCCGACCCTACACTTACTTTAAAAATTATTGATGAAATGGGTGTTAAACCGCACGAATGTATATTTGTGGGGGATAGCGGTATGGACTGCAAAAACGCTGTCAACAGCGGTTGCTACCCACTTGGTGTGCTTTGGGGCTTTAGAAAAAGGGAAGAACTGCTTGAAAACGGCGCTAAAACACTTATTATCCACCCGAATGAAATTGTACCCTTTGTAAAGGAACTTTTAAATGACTGAACAAAGTAGAAAATATTTACCTACAAAGCTTGCGGGCTACGTTGGCTTTGTGGTGCAGGCTATTGTTAATAACTTTTTGCCTATACTTTTTATAGTTTTTCAGGATATATATGGTCTTGGTTATGAAAAGCTTGGCAGATTAATTGTTTTTAATTTTGCCGTACAAATGTTTATTGATTTTATAACACCTAAAATAATACATAAAATAGGATATCGAAGTGCGGCGTTTTTATGTCAGTTTACGGCTTGCTTAGGGCTTTGCTTAATGGCAATTTTGCCACGTGTTATGCCTAGCCCGTATACCGCTATGTTTATTGCTATTGCGGTTTATGCAACGGGTAGTGGGCTTATGGAGGTAATATTAAGCCCCATGATAGAAATGCTTCCCACCGGTAATAAATCAGGCAATATGGCGGTGCTGCATTCCTTTTATTGTTGGGGGCAAACTGTGGTTGTGCCGTTTACTACCTTAATGGTGTTTGCCTTTGGGTATGAAAATTGGTCGTATATTCCGCTAGTGTGGGCGGTTGTACCGTTTGTTAATATGTTGGTATTCTTGCGTGTTCCTATTGTAGAGCCGGGCAAGGAAGTAAAGCACTCCACCTTAATTGAGCTTTTAAAAATGCCAAGCTTTATTATATATATGGTTATGATGTTTTGCGGCGGTGCTAGTGAAATTGCAATGTCGCAGTGGGCTTCACTTTTTGTTGAAGAGGCGCTTGGGGTTTCAAAGGCTATTGGCGATATTGTCGGTCCTTGCCTTTTTGCATTGTTTATGGCGCTTGGCCGTGTGATATATGCTAAGTTTTCAAAAAAGGTGTCATTTACAAGGCTTTTAATTTGGCTTAATCTACTTTGCTTTGTTTGCTATGTTATGGTGGGCATTTCTAAGATTGCGGCACTTTCGCTTGTATTTTGTGCGCTTTGCGGTTTGTCTGTCAGCATTTCGTGGCCGGGCATTTATTCGGCGGGAGCACGTACCTTTAAAACGGGCGGTGCGGTAATGTTTAGCGCCTTTGCAATGTGCGGTGATATAGGTTGCGCCTTGGGCCCGGGGCTAGTTGGTCTTGTGGCTGAATATACAAATCTTAATATTGGCTTTATTGCAGCGGCAGTATTCCCCTTTGTAATGGTTATATGTTCAATTGCTATTTTAAAAAATAGGGTTGCAAAAAAGCAGTAGTAATAGTAAAATATATTTGGTGATGATTATGAAACGTGAAGATTATTTAACTTGGGACGAATATTTTATGGGTATTGCTACCTTGGCGGCAATGCGCAGTAAGGACCCTTCAACTCAGGTTGGGGCTTGTATTGTTAATCAGGACAAGCGTATTATGTCTATGGGCTATAACGGTATGCCACGTAACTGTAACGATGACGAATTCCCTTGGGGCAGAGAAGAAGACCCTTTTAATTCAAAATATTTATATGTATGCCATGCTGAATTTAATGCAATTTTAAACTGTGACCGTGGTAATTTGCGTGGATGCACTGTTTACGTTACACTTTTCCCCTGTAACGAATGTGCAAAGGCAATTATTCAGTCAGGCATTGCCGAGGTTGTTTATATGCACGACAAATACGCCGATACTGACAGTGTTAGGGCTTCAAAGCGTATGTTTGATGCGGCAGGTGTTTTATACCGTCCTTATGCAATGAGCGATAAAAAAATAGTTCTTGACCTTTAATAAGCATAAAAAATAACCGCCTAGGTTTAACACCTAGGCGGTTTTGCTATTAAATTATTTGTTGGCGTCAATAATTTTTTGGGTAATCATTGCGGGTACTTCTTCATATCTTGTAGGCTGTAGTGTGAAGGTTGCAGTACCTTGAGTAATAGAACGCATTGCTGTTGCAAAGTCAGACATTTCAGCCATTGGTACTTCACCAATAATTTCTTGCAATTTGTTTTCGGCGGGGTTCATACCGATAATACGGCCGCGGCGTTTGTTAATGTCGCCAATAACGTCACCAAGCATTTCATCGGGAACTAATACCTTTAAAGTGCCGATAGGTTCAAGCAATACGGGAGAAGCTTGAGGTATACCATCCTTATAAGCAATAGCGGCAGCCATCTTGAATGCCATTTCAGAAGAGTCAACAGGGTGGTATGAGCCATCATAAAGTGTTGCTTTAATACCAACCATTGGGTAGCCTGCTAACACACCCTTAATTGCAGCTTCTTTAAGGCCTTTTTCAACAGCGGGGAAGAAGTTCTTTGGAACAGCGCCACCGAATACTTCTTCTTGGAATATAAGTTCTTCTTCATCACAGGGTTCAAACTTAATCCAAACATCACCAAACTGACCGTGACCGCCTGACTGCTTCTTGTGACGGCCTTGCACCTTAACTTCCTTGCGGATAGTTTCACGGTATGCAATCTTAGGTGCTTTAAGCTCAACCTCAGCACCGAATTTTGCCTTTAAGCGTGAAATAACAACGTCGATGTGTTGTTCGCCGAGTGCGCAAAGAATAAGCTCGTGGGTTTCTTTATCGTTATATACCTTAACGGTGGGGTCTTCTTCAGTGATACGTGCTAAGGCTGAAGCTATTTTTTCTTCATCACCCTTAGATTTGGGATAAACTGCAACTGTAAGGTTGGGGTTTGGGAAGTCAGGCTTTTTAGCGGCAATAGCGCCTTTAGCTGAAAGGGTATCACCTGTTAAAACGTCGCCAAGCTTCGCAACTGCGCCAATGTCACCGGCAGTAATTACGTCGGCATCTTCCTGTTTACCGCCCTTAAGCCACATAACCTTTGAAAGACGTTCTTCATTACCTGTGCGGTTGTTAATAAGGCGTGTATCGCCCTTAATAGAGCCTGAAATTACCTTAAAGTATGAAAGCTTACCAACAAACGGGTCAGCAATTGTTTTAAAAACTGTAATTGCAGCTTCACCGTTTTTGTCAAATGCAACAGCAGCATCATCAGCGTTGGTATATGCGCAGTCAGCAACTGAAGGCATAATCTTTAAAATATTGTCAACCATTAAGGGAATAGCATTACCGCTTTGCTGTACACCGCTGTAAACGGGGCAAATATCGCCTGATTTAACACCAATAGCAAGACCGTTAATAATTTCTTCAGTGGTGAATTCTTCACCGCCGAAATATTTTTCCATTAAAGCTTCGTCGGTTGTTGCAACTGCTTCTAAAAGCATGCTACGCATATTGTCAATTTCTTCGCTGACAGGCATACGCATTTCTTTAATTTCAAGACCGTTACAGCCGTAAGCTTTATTTTCAATAAGGTTTATGTATGATTTAACCTCTTCACCTTCGATATAGGGAACAACAACAGGACAAATAATTGCGCCGTACTGGCCTGCTAATGCGGACAATACACGGTAGAAGTGGGCGTGGGTAGAATCAAGCTTACCAACAAAGAAGCCTACGCTCTTTTTAAGGGCACGTGCTTTTTCGAAGCACTGCTTTGCGCCAACTGTAAGCCCCGATTTACCTGAAATTGCGATAATTGCGCTGTCAGCAGCGGCTAAAGCTTCGCTAACGCCTGCCGCAAAGTCGAAAAGACCGGGGGCGTCAATAAGGTTTAGCTTATTATCATTAATTTCTAAAGCGTAAACTGCGGTAGAAACCGATGTTTTGCGCTTCTTTTCTTCCGCATCAAAGTCCATAACGGTAGTACTGTCGCTAATCTTACCTATACGTTCGGTTGCTTTTCCGTAGAAAAGGATAGCGTCGGCAAGGGTGGTTTTACCCGAACCGCCGTGACCGAGCAAGGCAATGTTGCGAATTTGGGTTTCAGAATACTGTTTCAATTTGATGCACTCCTTTTGGGGTTTATGTTAATAATCGAATTATAACATATCTTTTTAGCAATTACAACCAATTTTTTTAAAAAGTGTTAAAAGAATTTATTTAATTTTAATAAATTTGGGCATATTGCAGTAAACAATAAGTCAATTTTCATACAAATTAATAAAAGGCATAAATTTTAGTTACAATTTGTAATTTTGAAAAGTAAAAATTAACCAATTAGGTTACAAAAATGATACTATTTGTAACTGAATTGTTTTTGGTAATTTTAAAAGAAATCGTATATAATTATAATATCAAATTTGAAGGAGGCAAAATCATGAAAAAACTTATCACAGTGGTTTTAGTTTGCAGTATTGTTTTATTAACCTTTTGCAGTTTTGCCCCCGTTAAATCGGTTGAGATACAACAAGATACTCCAGCCTTTGATAGCGCAAAGGTGTTGGAGGCACGTTTCTTAAATATGCTTAACCACAACTTTGTTTATAGTGAAGCATTTTATAACGACCAAGCATTTGTTAACGATTCTGCGCTTGCACTTTTAGACCTTGCAAATGAAGGTTATATTGAGGAAGCGTATATTAAGGATTATATCTTTAATATGTACGGCCGAATTTATGACGACTTTTCACAGTTTAACCCCGAAGCACCTAAAAAGGACGGCTATTTTTATGTAATCCCCCGTGGATATGACCTTTACGAGCATGAAATTGCTTCGGTTGTTGAAAATGAAGACGGCAGCTATCTTGTAATTACCAATGTTATTATTGATTATCATTTTGGCGAAAAGGTAGAGGCTGTAAGTACAACAATTTTCTTACCAAATGAAGAATCGCAGTTTGGATTTAATATTCTTTTCAGCGATTTGGCATATCCGCTTGAATTTGCAATGGCGCTTTAATATGAATTTTTTACCCGACCGCAAGGTCGGGTTTTCTTTTTGTAATTTAATTTTAAAATTATAGTTTGTGGGGATGATGCCCAATTCGGAATGCGTAATGCGGAATTCGGAATTATTGTACAGACCCTTGCCTCCATCTGATGAAGGAGGTGGATTTTTGCAAAGCAAAAAGACGGAGGGAGAGACCGAAAACACTGTAAATAAGCACTTTCTCTCCCTCAGTCACGAGTTCCTCGTGCCAGCTCCCTCGTCAGAGGGAGCCAATGATATATCCATTCAACCGAGCGATAAACTTCCAATTTATATAATTGCAATATTTTTAAATTTATGTTAAAATGTTGATATGTTATAAAGGAAGTGATGTTAAATGTTTAGAGAAATTAAAAAAGAAGCAAGAAAAATTCTTTTTAAAAATTATAAATATTTTATATTTCCTACAATTTTACATATCTTGACAAACTGCATTATCAGTGCTTGCTGTTATTTCATTTTTTATAATGACGGTTTAAAAAATTGGGCAACACCACAGTTTTGGCTTTGGATATTGTTTTTTGTTTTGGCTTATTGTGTTGTTTTGCCTTTGGCAAAATATTTGCTTTTTAAAGTGCCTGCGATGGCATTAAATAATATACCTATAAAGTTTGAATTTTCTTTTTCAAAACTTATAAAGGTTATTTTGATATATTTACCGTTAATAATTTTTGGCTTTATTAGTTTATTTCTTGACGGTTTGGCTGAAAGTGAGTTATATGCCAACTATGGTTTAATGATTTTGTTTTTTTCGGCTTTGATAAATATTTTTGAAATATATTTTGAATACAAACTTTTCGCTGCCTTCTATCATTTTGCACTTAATGAAGGTACCGCTAAAGAAGCTATTGAATTTTCGTATAATCTTATGCACAAAAAGTTTTGGCTAACTGTGTTTTTAAGTATTTCTCTTATTTTATGGTTAGTGATAGCTTTTGCGTTGGGTATTATAATTATAAAATTGCCCGGTATGAATGATTTGTTGAGAATGTGTCTAGCATCGGCAAATTATGGTGTGAATTTTATTTTTTTACCGTATTTACATGCTGTTCGTTCTGTCTTTATTAAAAAGCAAATTGAAAAATCAGTGTAATAAACTTTAAAATAAAAAGGTGAAGTTTTATGACTACCGATATTATTATAATAGGTGGCGGGGCAGGCGGACTGCTTTCTGCCGTTTATCTTAAAAAACAGAATCCCAAGCTTAATATTCGCATTTTGGAAGCTTTACCACGTGTTGGTAAAAAGCTTGCGGTTACGGGTAACGGCAGGTGTAATATTACAAATAAAAATATTAATCTTAACCGTTATCACGGCAATAAGGTTTCTTTTGCTGAATACGCCCTTAATAAGTATGACATAAGCTTTACTGCCGACTTTTTTGAAAGCATCGGCGTCCCCTTTGTATTCGAAGGTGACAAGGCTTATCCTGCATCACTTCAGGCAGGCTCGGTGGTGGATTGTTTACGCTTTGCCGCTGAAGAAAGTGGTGTTATTATACATACCGACACTAAGGTTACAAATATACAAATTCTGAAAAACCAATATCGCGTTTGGGCCGATAAATTAAGCTTTGTTTGTGATACGGTAATTGTTGCGACAGGGCTTTATTCGGGCGGTTATAAATGCGGTAGCGACGGCAGTATGTTCGAGCTGCTTAAAAAATCAGGCTTTAAAACGGTTAATACCACACCTGCAATTGTTCAGCTTAAAACCGAAAATGATATTACAAAACAGCTTAAAGGTATTAAGGTCGACGCAAACGTTACCTTAAAAGTGAATGATAAAATTATAAGGCAAGACTTTGGCGAGGTGCTGTTTTGCGATTATGGTCTTTCGGGCCCACCCGTTATGCAAATCTCACGTGAGGTACCCCGTACTAAAAATTCTATGACCTTGTCCCTTGATATTATGCCTGAAATTTCACTTGAAGATTTAAAGGTGCAAATTAAGAACAGGGTAGAAAATTTAAAGTCAAGACCCCTTGAAGAATTCTTTACAGGTATGCTTCAAAAACGTATTGGTCAGGTTATTTTAAAACAATGCGGCTTAAAGCTTTCTGATAAGGCAGAGGTGCTAAACACCAATATAATTGACCGCATTGCTAGAATGATTAAATCCTTTGATTTTAAGGTGCTTGATACCACGGGCTTTGTTAATTCACAGGTTACTGCGGGTGGTATTTCAACCGACGAATTTGAAGACAAAACAATGATGAGCAAAAAATATGACCGCTTTTATGCGGTTGGTGAAATTTTGGATATTGACGGCGATTGCGGCGGCTTTAATTTACAATGGGCGTGGAGCAGTTCTTTCTGCGCTTGTGATAATATTTTAAGGAATAAATAATGCTTTTAATAAATAACGTAAATTTACCACTTGAAACTGATTTTAAAAATATAAAATCGGTTATGGAAGGGTATTTAAAAACACCATTAAAATCGGCAAGGCTTTATAAAAGGTCGGTCGATGCAAGAAAAAAGAACGATGTGCATTTTTGTTGTTCGGTACTTGTGGAAGCAAATAACGAGCAAATCCTTTTACGCAAAAATAAAAATGCAAGTGTTTATAATGAAAAGGAATATGTATACCCCGTTTTTGAGGGTGAGGTTGATAATCGCCCCGTAGTTGTCGGCTTTGGCCCTGCGGGTATGTTTGCGGCGCTTGTTTTATCACGTGCAGGGCTTAAACCAATTGTGCTTGAACGTGGACAGGACGCCGACACCCGAAAGGCTGATTTAGATGATTTTTTCAGCGGTGAACCTCTTAAAACCGAGAGTAACGTTCAGTTTGGTGAAGGCGGCGCAGGCACCTTTTCGGACGGTAAGCTTAATACAGGCATTAAGGACGTCCGTTGCCGTGAAGTGCTTAAAAGCTTTGCACATTTTGGCGCGGGGGATAAAATTTTAATTGAAGCCAAGCCGCACATTGGTACCGACGTTTTAATCAAGGTTGTTAAAAATATTCGCCGTGAAATTATTGCCCTTGGGGGTGAGGTTTACTTTAATACAAAGCTTGAAAAAATTAACGCAAATAATTTTGAAATTGTTTCAGTGGTGGCAAGCGGTAAAGAAATTGCTTGTAATAAGGTGATTTTGGCAACAGGGCATTCAGCACGTGACGTTTTTTCACTTTTAAAGGATATGGGCGTTAGTATGGCGCAAAAGCCATTTTCTATGGGTGTTCGAATTGAACACAGGCAAGAGGATATTAACCGTGCCCTTTACGGTGAATTTTATAATCACCCCGCATTATCGGCGGCGGATTATAAAATGGCGGTGCATTTAGAAAGTGGTAGAGGTGTTTACACCTTTTGTATGTGTCCTGGTGGCGAGGTTATTAACTCGTCTTCTGAAGAGGGTGGCATTGCCGTAAACGGTATGAGTTATAGCCGTCGTGACGGCGAAAATGCAAATTCAGCGCTGCTTGTAAGCGTAAACCCCGAAGACCTTGAAAGCGATGATATTATGGCAGGTTGCTATTTGCAGCAAAAAATTGAAAAAGCTGCCTATAATATTAAAAACGGTGCCGTGCCGATAACTACTGTCGGTCAGTTTGTTTATGGCAAAAAGGCCGAAATCACAAAGGTTAAGCCAACCGTAAAGCCAAAGGTTGTTTTTGCTGATTTTACAAAAATTTTTCCGTCCTTTATAACCGACAGCTTAAAAGAAGCTTTGCCCCTTTTTGATAATAAAATTAAAGGCTTTGCCGACCCTTCGGCAGTGCTTACCGCACCCGAAACAAGAAGCTCGTCACCTGTGCGAATTTTAAGGGATGAAAATTATCATTCACTTTCGCTTGGCGGCCTTTATCCTTGTGGCGAGGGTGCAGGCTATGCGGGAGGTATTATGTCAGCCGCAGTTGATGGCATGCGTGTTGCCGAACAGGTTATTAAGGATTTATAAATAAGTTAAACACCGAAAATTTATCGAATAAAAGTTCCCATTGGCTAATGGTTGGTATGGGAAAAAGGCTGGTTTCGGTGCAGGGTACATAAATTAAATAGTGCATAGTTTTTATGTCAAAAAAGCTACAGCCGTCAAGATGAGCAATTATCTTACGGCTGTATTTTATTTCACCTGCACCTTTAATTATAATTCCGTTTTTGAATTCAATTTTTAAATGTGACGTGTCTTTTGCCAATGTTAAAAGCAGTGCTGTGTATAGGTGCGAATTAATCATAGTTTTTTGGGTAGCCTTAACTTGAAAATCAAACTTTTTAACTGTATTAACACAGCAAAGCAAATTAAAACTTAAAAATTTCAAATCTATTGGTTGTTTATGTTTTCTGAATAAAAAACCTTCGGCAAGGTAAATTTTTTTAAGGTTTTCAATATGGCGCGGCAAAAGTCCGTGATTTAATATTGAAATTGATGTGTAAATCCGTAAATTATTGAGATATCTTTCAAAACTATTTGGCAAATCTATCAAATAACGCCCTCCTGACACTTTGTTATTATGCCAAAATATCTAAATTTTAAAAAAATTGTTAAAAAATAAACAAACCACTTGAAATAATTGCACAAATAATGTAAAATATAAAAGTAAAAATATTAGGAGGTATATTCCAATGGTTAAAGTTGCAATTAATGGTTTCGGCCGTATCGGTCGTCTCGCATTCCGTCAAATGTTTGGTGCTGAAGGTTACGATGTAGTAGCTATCAACGACCTTACAAAGCCCTCAATGCTCGCAAATCTTCTCAAGTATGACACCGCTCAAGGTGGCTACTGCGGTTACATCGGTGAAAATCTTCACACCGTAGCTGCTGATGATGAAGCCGGCACAATCACTGTTGACGGCAAAACTCTCAAAATCTATGCTGAAAAAGACGCTAAGGATCTTCCTTGGGGCGAACTCGGTGTTGACGTAGTTCTCGAATGCACCGGTTTCTACTGCTCAAAAGAAAAGTCACAGGCTCACATCGATGCAGGTGCTAAGAAGGTTGTTATTTCTGCTCCCGCAGGCAACGATCTTCCCACAGTTGTATTCAGCGTAAATGAAGACATCCTCACCAAAGAAGATACTATCATTTCTGCTGCTTCTTGCACAACTAACTGCCTCGCTCCTATGGCTAAGGCTCTTAACGATTATGCTGCTATCCAAAGCGGTATCATGAGCACCATTCACGCTTACACCGGCGACCAAATGATTCTTGACGGTCCTCACAGAAAGGGTGACCTTCGTCGTGCACGTGCAGGCGCTGCTAACATCGTTCCTAACAGCACCGGCGCTGCTAAGGCTATCGGTCTTGTAATTCCTGAACTCAACGGCAAGCTCATCGGCTCTGCTCAACGTGTTCCTGTTGCTACCGGTTCTACCACTATCCTTACCGCTGTTGTTAAGGGTACTGACGTAACTAAGGAAGGCATCAACGCTGCTATGAAGGCTGCTGCTTCTGATTCTTTCGGTTACAATGAAGATCAAATCGTTTCTTCTGACGTTATCGGTATGCGTTACGGTTCTCTCTTCGATGCTACTCAAACAATGGTAGCTAAGATTGCTGACGACCTTTATGAAGTACAAGTTGTTTCTTGGTATGACAACGAAAACAGCTACACCAGCCAAATGGTTCGCACCATTAAGTACTTCGCTGAAATCTAATTTTAGGTTTTAAAATGCTTATAAAACTCCTGTCCGAAAGGGCAGGAGTTTTTTGTTTTATTAATTAAACATAATTTTATAATATTCCGGCTTTTAAATAATTAGTCGTAAATTTTTTGTGCCACTTATAAACGACAATTTTTTTAATTTAGGTATTGTATAATCGTTTTGGGGTGGTTTTATTGATTGTTTATGCAGATGTTTTGGTTTTTTTAAATTTAATTGTTAATTATTTTTTGCTGCTTGCCGTATCCAAAATATTAAGAAAAAGTCCAAAAACCTTAAGGCTTGTGTTGTCGGCATTTTTAGGTGCGATTTCATCACTTTACATATTTTTGCCGCCGCTTAACCCATTGGTTGATGGGGTTTTAAAATTTTTAGTTTGCGGGGTTATGTGTTTTGTGGCTTTTGGCTTTAGCGGTATTAAAGCATTTTTAAAAAGTGTGGCCTTGCTTTTTGGGGTAACGGTTGGCTATGGCGGTATTATGTATGCCGTATGGCTTTTATTTTCGCCTAAGGGCATGGTTATAAATAATTCGGTTGTTTATTTTAATATTTCTCTTTTGCAGTTAATAGTTTTTACGGTTTTGGGGTATATTGGCTTTTCGGTTTTGTTTCATATATTCTCACGCAAGGCAATAACTGCCAAAAGGTGCAATATAACCGCTTTTGCTGACGGAGAATCGATAGAGTTTTCAGCTATTGTTGATACGGGAAATTCTATTGAAGACGTATTTTCGCGTGGCGAAATTATAATTTGTGATAATGCAATATTAAAAAGGCTGTTTTGCGTTAAGGATATAAAGGAAGATGAAAAGCTTAAAAGCCGTTACAGGCTTTTGCCATGTAGTACGGTAATGGGTATGGACGTTTTAGAAGGGGTGCGTTGTGATAAGGCGGTAATAAATTTTGAAAACCGAAAAATTACACTTTCACACCCTATACTTGCCGTTTCAAAAACAAAGCTTTCCGACGGCGAAGCAATAATTAATCCAAAGGTTTTAGGGTGATATTTATGAAAATAAAAATGCTGTTTTACAGCTTTTTGATTAAGCTTGGTTTTATTAAGCCTACACATTACATAAACGGGGCGCAAACACTGCCACCCCCACTTAATGCCGACGAAGAAGCAATTTTACTTTCTCGTGATGATAAAAAAGCCAAGGATATTTTAATTGTGCATAATTTAAGGCTTGTGGTGTATATTGCCAGAAAGTTTGAAGCACCCAACACAAATATTGAAGATTTAATTTCAATTGGTACAATCGGGCTTATAAAGGCGGTAAATACCTTTTGTCTTGACCGAAATATAAAGCTTGCTACCTATGCGTCGCGCTGTATTGAAAACGAAATTTTAATGTATTTAAGAAAAAATGCAACACAAAAAAATGAAATTTCAATTGATGAGCCACTTAATATTGATTGGGATGGTAACGAGCTGTTACTGTCAGACGTTTTAGGCAGTGAAAGCGACGAGGTTGGACGTGGGGTAGAGCAAGAGGACGAACGTGTGATTTTAAACGGATTTGTAAATGGATTAACGCCGCGTGAAAAGCAAATTATGGAAATGCGCTTTGGTATGAACGGGTACGAGGAATATACCCAAAAGGAAGTTGCCGACTGTTTGGGCATTTCGCAGTCGTATATATCTCGCCTTGAAAAAAGAATAATTTCAAAGTTGAAAAAACAAATTGAAAAAGCGGTTTAGGTGTGGTATATTAAATAAAAAAACGGAAGTTTAGTTTATGGAATATTTTATAATATATATTTTAACAATAAGCATAATTTCTATTTTTGCGGTTATGTTGGATAAAACAGCCGCCCGCAATGGAAAAAGGCGCATAAGCGAAAAGGCGTTAATGATACTTGCAAGCATTGGCGGTGGTATTGCAATGTATGCGGCAATGCGAATAATTCGCCACAAAACACGCAAAAATAAGTTTATGGTGGGAATACCGGTTATAGTAATGCTTGAAATTGCAGTTTCAGCAATAATTTATTTTAATTTTTTCAAATAAATTTTCAAATAAATTTAAAATTATAGTTGACAATTTAGGCATAGCTTGGTATAATATTAAAGCTGTCTAAATGATTCATTAGCTCAGACGGTAGAGCACTTGACTTTTAATCAAGGTGTCCGGGGTTCGAATCCCCGATGGATCACCAAAAAACCGAAACGACCATTTGGTTGTTTCGGTTTTTTATTTTTGTTAAAAAATAATCGGGGATTCGAACCCTGAAAATTGCAAAATTTAAAGCCCATCCAGACGGATGGGCTTTTGGTTTTATTAATTAGCTTAGTTTTTAAGGCTTTGAAGTGGTGCGGGAATACGACCTGCACGGTCAATAAACTTAGTAGGAAGCTTTTGAAGGTTAACGTCCATAATCGGACCAGAGCCCAAAAGACCACCAAAGTCAAGCTCTTCACCCCTTTGCTTGCCAATTGCGGGAATAACACGAACAGCAGTGGTTTTTGAGTTAACCATACCAATTGCGGCTTCGTCGGCAATGATTGCTGAAATAACTTCAGCAGGGGTTTCACCGGGGATAACAATCATATCCAAACCAACCGAGCATACAGCAGTCATTGCTTCAAGCTTTTGAAGTGACAAATCACCCGAACGGGCAGCAGCAATCATGCCTGCATCTTCACTAACGGGGATAAACGCACCCGAAAGACCGCCAACGTAGGATGACGCCATAACGCCACCCTTTTTTACGGCGTCGTTAAGCATTGCTAAGGCGGCGGTTGTGCCGTGAATACCACAGCTATCAAGACCCATTTCCTCTAAAATATGGGCAACCGAGTCACCAACAGCGGGTGTGGGTGCAAGAGGTAAGTCAACAATACCAAAGGGTACGCCCAAGCGACGGGATGCTTCGGTACCAACTAACTGACCCATTCTTGTAATTTTAAATGCGGTGCGTTTAATAATTTCGGCCAATTCACCGAGGGTTGCATCGGGGTGTTTTTTAATCGCAGCCTGAACAACACCGGGGCCCGATACACCAACGTGAATAACACAGTCAGGCTCGCCTACACCGTGGAAAGCGCCCGCCATAAAGGGATTATCTTCAACAGCGTTGCAAAATACAACCAATTTAGCACAACCAATACATTCACGGTCGGCTGTAATTTCAGCCGCTTCACGTACAATTTGGCCCATGAGTTTTACGGCATCCATATTAATGCCCGCTTTGGTTGAGCCGATATTAACGCTTGAGCAAACGTTTGTGGTTTCGGCTAAAGCACGGGGAATAGAACGAATAAGCGCTTCATCACCTGCTGAAAAGCCCTTATGTACAAGTGCTGAAAAACCACCTATAAAGTTAACGCCTGTGGCATCAGCCGCACGTTGAAGAGTTTTAGCGTACATAACAGGGTCGCCGCCTGATGAGGCGATAATCATAGAAATTGGGGTAACCGAAATACGCTTGTTAATAATCGGAATACCGTATTCCTTTTCAATATCTTCACCCGTTTTTACAAGGTTGCCTGCAAGACGGGTTATTTTGTTATAAATCTTTTCACAGGCTTTTTCGGGGTCGCTGTCACAGCAGTCCAAAAGCGAAATACCCATAGTTATAGTACGGATATCAAGATTTTCTTCGGAAATCATATTAATGGTTTCCATTATATCATGAATATTAATCATTTTTACCCCTCTTAAATTCTGTGCATTGAATTAAAAATATCTTCGTGCATAACACGAATATCAAGATTATTTGCCTTGCCAAGCACCTTCATTTTGTCTGAAAATTCAGCAAAAGTGCAGTTAAGGTCTTTAATTTCGGTAAGCATAACCATTACGAACATATCCTGCAAAACGGATTGTGTAATGTCTAAAATATTGGCGTTACATTCGCCGCAAAGACCGCTTACCTTTGCAGTAATGCCAACAGCATCTTTACCGATAACCGAAATAACAGTTTTCATAAAATCACCCTTTAGAAATAATTATTTGTATTTTAACATATTGATTTAAAAATATCAATGTATTTATTTGATTTTTTATATAGCATATTTTAAAAATATTAAGGTGTAGAAATGCAGTTGAAAGTTTGCCGTATTGATAAATTTAGCTATCGGTTAGGGCGTTCTTCGCTAGCTTTTTAGTCAATAATACATATTGACAAAATTGGTGGTATGATATACAATATACTATACAGTGCAAGACTGACGGATTGTGGATATAACCACGGGAATTGCATTGATAGTTATGTCGACCGTCTGGGCAATTCAGTTCTTACTGAATTGCCTTTTTTATGGAGGAATTTTAAATGTATAGTGAAAATTGGAATGGTTTTAAAACAGGTGTATGGCAGGATGAAATTAACGTTAGGGATTTTATTCAACAAAACTACACCGAATATTTAGGAAACGATGAGTTTTTGGCAGGTGCAACTGAAAGAACAACCGAGCTTATGAAAAAGCTTAACGAGCTTTTCAAGGCTGAACGTCAAGCCGGCGGTGTGTTAGATATTGACACACAAACTGTTTCATCGCTTGCGGCATACTCTGCAGGTTATTTGGATAAGGAAAACGAAATTATTGTTGGTTTGCAAACCGACAGTCCGCTTCGCCGTGGCATTAATCCCTTTGGTGGTATTCGTATGGCACGTCAAGCTTGCGAGGCTTACGGTTATAAGTTGTCTGACAAAATTGAAAATGAATTTCAGTACCGTACTACACATAACGACGGTGTTTTTCGTGCTTATACTACCGAAATGCGTCAAGCACGTCGCAGCCACGTAATAACAGGTCTTCCTGATGCTTACGGCCGTGGCCGTATTATTGGTGACTATCGCCGTGTTGCACTTTACGGTGTTGACCGCCTTATTGAAGAAAAGCGTAAGGATAAATTAAATTTAGAAAAAGGGGATTATAAAACCGAACAAATTCGTTTAGGTGAAGAATTATATCAGCAAATTCGCTTTTTGGAATATATGAAAGAAATGGCGAAGATTTACGGTTTTGATATAAGCGGTCCCGCAAGTAACACAAAGGAAGCTGTTCAATGGACATATTTTGCTTACCTTGGTGCTATTAAAGAACAAAACGGTGCGGCAATGTCACTTGGCCGTGTTGCGACCTTCTTTGATATTTATATTGAACGTGACCTTAAAAACGGTACCCTTACTGAAGAAGGCGCACAGGAAATTATTGACGACTTCGTAATGAAGCTTCGTATGGCTCGTCACCTTCGCACACCTGAATATAACGAGCTTTTCGGCGGCGACCCAATGTGGATTACCGAAGCTGTAGGCGGTATGGGTGAAGATGGCAGAACTCTTGTTACCAAGAGCAGCTTTAGAATTTTAAATACCTTATACACACTTGGCTCATCACCCGAGCCTAACCTTACTGTGCTTTGGTCAACCGCTTTGCCCGACGGCTTTAAGCGTTTTTGCGCTAAGGTTTCGGCTGATACTGACTCTATTCAGTATGAAAACGATGATTTAATGCGCCCCATTTACGGTGATGATTATGCTATTGCTTGCTGTGTATCTGCAATGCGTGTTGGTAAGCAAATGCAGTTCTTCGGCGCAAGATGTAATTTGCCTAAATTATTGCTTATCGCTTTGAATGGTGGCTTTGACACCACAAGCGGTATTGAAATTGGCCCCAAATCACACGTTGTGCAGGGAGACGTTTTAGATTATCAGGCTGTTGTAAAGCGCTTTGACAAATATCTTGCATGGCTTTCAAAGCTTTACGTTGATACAATGAACGTAATTCATTATATGCACGATAAATACGCTTATGAAAAGACACAAATGGCATTACACGATACCGACGTTGAACGTCTTATGGCGTTTGGTGTTGCAGGTCTTTCGGTTATTGCCGACTCGTTCAGCGCTATTAAGTACGCTAAGGTTAAGCCAATTCGTGATGAAGAGGGTTACATAGTTGATTTTGATATTGAAGGCGATTTCCCCAAGTTTGGTAACGATGATGACAGGGTTGACCTTATCGCTAAGGAAATTACCCACAAAACCATTACCGAGCTTCGCAAAACACCTACATACCGTAATGCAACACACACCCTTTCAGTGCTTACTATTACCTCAAACGTTATGTATGGTAAAAATACAGGCGCAACCCCCGACGGCAGAAAATCGGGACAAGCCTTTGCACCAGGTGCTAACCCCATGCACAACCGTGAAGAAAACGGTGCTTTGGCGTCTCTTAACTCAATTGCAAAATTAAGCTATGACGACTGCCGTGACGGTATTTCTAACACCTTCTCAATCACTCCAGAAACCCTTGGACGTGAGCCCGAAGAAAGAATTACAAACTTGGTTGCAATTCTTGATGGTTATTTTGCAAAAATGGCGCACCACATTAACGTTAACGTTTTAAACCGTGAAACACTTATCGAAGCTTACAATAATCCTGAATCATATCCCAACCTTACAATACGTGTTTCGGGTTATGCGGTTAATTTCCATAAGCTTTCAAAGGAACAGCAAAAAGAGGTTATAAGCCGTACCTTCCATGAGGCATTATAATGGTAAGTGGCTTTGTAAGTTCAATACAAACCCTCGGCACACTTGATGGGCCGGGGGTACGCTTTGTGGTGTTTTTGCAGGGTTGTCCTCTCAGGTGCGGTTATTGTCACAACCCTGAAACCCAAAGTATGTCGGGCGGGAAGGAATACACTGCCGACCAAATTGTAAATATAGCAATACGCTACAAGGAATATTTTGGTGAACAGGGCGGTATAACCATTTCAGGCGGCGAACCGCTTTTGCAGGCTGACTTTGTTGCCGAAATTTTCGAAAAATGCCACCAAAACGGCATTAACACCTGTCTTGACACAAGCGGATGTATTATAAACGACACGGCTTTGCGTGTTATCGAATTGAGCGACTATATAATGCTTGATATTAAGTTTACCAATAACACCGATTATGAAAATTATGTTGGCTGTCAGCTTTCAAAACCGCTTGAATTTTTAAGGCTGTTAAATGGTAAAAACGTAAGGCTTCGTCAGGTAATTGTGCCAAGCCTTAACGATAATGAAGCTAACCTTTTAAAGCTTGCGCAAATTGTAAAAGAGCATAACTGTGTGAAAATGGTCGAGCTTTTGCCCTTTAAGAAAATTTGTAAAACAAAGTATGATGCTTTAAACCGTGAGTTTTTGTTTAAGAGTTTTGATGCGGCAAGCCCTAATGCTGTTAAAGAATTACAAACAAAATTAAATAACCTTATAAAATGAAAAAAGCCATCCAGACGGATGGCTTTTTTATATAAAGGGGAATAATCGGTAATTTTAAAGACAAAAACATTTTTGCCGCCGATATGCAGGACATCCTGAAAAGGTCCCCTGCAATATACTATGCAAAATTACGCTTTGAGTGACTTGCGGATATACAAAATACCCAATGTGTCAGCGCCGCAGTGTGATGAGATGGTGCAACCCGCACGGCAGGGAATAACTTCCTTAAAGTAACCGTAAGCTTCAACTTGTGCAATAACAGCGTTTACAATTTCGTCGGCACAGCCTGCGTGGGTAACAAAAATGCGGGTATTGTCAATATCGTCAAGGTTTGCAAGGCGTTCTGATACATATTGCTTTAAAACCTCGCCATATTTGCCACGGTATTTTTTGCTAACGTCCATTTTGCCGTTTGTAACGTCAATGCAGGGCTTTAATTTTAAAAGGTTTGCGCCAAGCATTGCAACAGCCGAGCATCTGCCACCCTTGTGTAAATATTCAAGGTTGTCAATTACAAAGGATGCATCGGCGCATTTTACAAGCTCTTCAGCTTTTGCAATAATTTCTTCAGCGCTCAAGCCGTTTTGTGCCATTTCAGCAGCGGCAAGCACAACAAGACCGATACCTGTTGAAAGGTTTTTAGAATCAACAACAAAAACGTTACCTAAATCAGCCGCAGCAAGTAAAGCGTTGTTATAGGTTGAGGACATTTCTGAAGATATGGGGAAGTGAATTATAGTTTTGCCTGCTTCAACAAAGGGTGTAAAGAAATCCAAAAAGTCGCCAACGTTTGCAGCGGTGGTTTTGGGTAATTCACCTGTTTTTGCGTGGTGTGCATAAATTTCGTCAGGTGTAATGTTTACACCGTCCTGATAGGTGGTAGCGCCCAAGGTTACGCCAAGGGGAATAACGTTAATGTTATATTTTTCACGAAGTGCTAACGGTAAGTCAGCAGTAGAATCACAAGTAATTATAATGTTAGACATAAGTTTTCCTCCACAATAAGTTTACCCCGATATTATACCATTAAATATTGGTTTTGGCAACTTTTTTATTTTTGTGTCGTATTTTGTAATAATTTGTAATGACTTTTTTTCATTAAATTTGCTATAATTATAAAGCAACAACTTTAAGGACTGAGATTTTGAAAAAATTTGTTAAAACCAACGTATTTATAATAGTAGTTTCAATTTTAGTGGCCGCTCTTGTGGGAATGAGCGCTTGCACGGTTGTTTTAACCATACAAAATTATATGCTTAAAAACCGCGTAGTAACAACAATGGCCGATATGGATAAAGCTAATGGCTTATATGATAAAATGAAGGCCGAAAATGCTGAAACTAAGGATAAAAATGCACAGCTTGAAAAAGAAAATAATGATTTAAAATTTAAGCTTGAAGCCGCACAAAAGGAAATTAAGGATGCTAAATCACTTTTAAATAAGGCAAGTGCAAAAAAGGTAATAGAGGCTGAAAAAAGTCTTGCGGCGCAAAATTCACCACAAGCAACGGTTATACCGCAAAGTAAGGTTTGTTATTTAACCTTTGATGATGGGCCGTCTGACCGCACACTTGAAATTTTAGATATTTTGGATAAATACGACGCTAAAGCAACCTTTTTTGTGATAGGCAGTGCAAAGCTGCAATACTTACCTAAAATTGCGGAAAAGGGGCATACCATCGGGCTTCATTCAAACACACACGATTATTCTAAAATATATAAAAGCACCGACGCGTTTTTTAACGATTTAAACACCCTTTCTGACAAGGTTTACGATTTGATAGGTGTTCATTCAAAAGTTATTCGTTTTCCGGGTGGCGGCAGTAACAAGGTTAGCAAATCTTATTGCAAGGGTGTTATGACACGGCTTACAAATCAGGTTAAAATTAAGGGCTATGCCTATTTTGACTGGAACGTAGATTCGGGTGATGCTTCGGCTAAAAACGTGCCTGCTAAAACAATTGTCAACAGTGTTTTAAACGCTGCTACTAAAAAGAATTCCATTTGTGTTTTAATGCACGATACGTCATCTAAAAAAACAACGGTTGAAGCGCTTCCCGAAATTTTAAAGGGCTTAAAGTCGATGGGTTACCGTTTTGAAGCGTTAAATGAAAAATGCTATGGCTTTCAGCATACTGTGCGCAACTAATTTCTTGACATAATATTATTATATAGTTAAAATAAAGGTATAATTCTTCGGAATTATGCCTTTTGTTTTTGCGGGTGATAGTTTTTGAAGTCAAAATTTAATATACATTTTTTATACGTTTTAGTTGCCGCAACCCTTTGGGGTGGTGCAGGTATTTTTGTAAAAGCGGCGGGGCAATACGGCATTAAAGAAATGCAAATTGTCTTTTTCAGGGCTATGTTTTCGGCTGCTATATTAGGCTTTATTATTTTGCTAAGGGATAAGCGCAAATTTAGGCTTGCGCTAAGGGATATATGGCTGTTTGCTGCGGCGGGTGTTTTCAGCATTGTGCTGTTTAATTTCAGCTATTATAAAACAATGGCGCTAACTTCACTTTCAGTAGCGGCGGTACTGCTTTATACTGCACCTATTTTCGTGTCAATTTTATCGGTTTTATTGTTTCGTGAAAAAATTACACTAAATAAAATAACCGCATTGGTAATTGCCTTTGTGGGTTGCTGCTTTGTGACCGGCTTGTTTACCCAAGGTCAGCGCATAACCTTAACTGCGTTAATTTTTGGCCTTTTAACCGGCTTTGGCTATTCGCTTTACACAATATTCAGTCAAATACTTATTAATAAGGGTTATGCCATCTTAACAATTACTTTTTACACCTTTTTGTTTGCGGCCATTGGCGCATTACCTGTTGTAAACGTTACAAAAACTGTTACACAGGTAACGGCGGCACCAATGGGCATTTTAGTAATGGTTTTAATGGCAATTTTTAACACCGTTATACCGTATTTACTTTATACATTGGGGCTTTTAGGCGTGCCAACGTCGGTAGCACCTATTATTGCTACCCTTGAGCCTGTGGTGGCAACCGTTATAAGTGTTGCAATTTTTAACGAAGCTCTTACCGTTTGCCATTTTTGCGGTATTGTTTTGGTGCTTTTATCAATTTTAGTTTTAAATTTAAGGGGGCAAGTCCGTGAAAATTAAAGCTAATGCTAAAATAAATTTTTCCTTTTCAATTTGTGGCAAAAGGGAAGATGGATATCATCTAGTTGATACTGTCATGCATTCCATAAGTCTTTTTGATACAGTTTTTATTGAAAAGGCAACCGATATTGACGTCGCCTGCGGGGATATGTCTAAAGATGAAAATATTGCCTATAAAGCTGCAAAGCTGTTTTTTGAAAGCACTAATATTGCCGGCGGCTGTAAAATTAAAATTGAAAAGCGAATACCCTTAAGCGCCGGGCTTGGTGGTGGCAGTGCTGATGCGGCGGCAGTGCTTTTGGGACTTGATAAGCTTTATAATACAAGCCTTTCGTATGAAACACTTTGTGATATGGCGGTTAAATTGGGGGCTGACGTACCCTTTTTTATAAAGGGTGGCTGTATGCGCAGCCAAGGTATAGGCGAAATTTTAACGCCTGCTGCACCTTTAAAAAGCGGTGCAATTTTGCTTGCTAAGGCAGATTTAAAACCTTCGACTGCTGAAATGTACCGCCGACTTGATGCGAAACAAACCGTTTTGGCAAATAACCTTGCGGTGCTTGAAGCAATTAAAAACAACGACTTGGTACAGCTTTCTGATAATTTATATAACGCTTTTGAAGCTGTATGGCCGCAAAGCAAGGTTAAGGCTGAGCTTTCGAAGACCGACGCCGTAATGGTTTCGCTTACGGGAAGCGGTCCTACCTGGTTTGCGGTTTATGACGATATCGAAAAAGCCGAGGCGGCAAAAAACGCTTTATCAGAAAAGCAAATACCCTGTTGGATATGTACCCCCTGCGACAGCGCAATTATATTTGAATAAAAATTAAAGCTTTTGGCAATATTCCTTTTAGCGAATATTAAAAGGAGCTTTAATTATGAAAAGAAAAATAGAATTATCAATTTGTTTTGGGCTAATTTGTGCTGTTATGCTTTCAATGTCGCATTTTTCGGCGGCTTGTGATGATTTAAGGCAAAATGTTTTGCGGTTACATATAATCGCCAATTCCGATAGTGACGCCGACCAACAGCTAAAGCTGAAAATAAGGGACGAAATTTTAGCGCAAACCGACGGGCTTTTTGAAGGCGCGGTTGATTTGCAACAGGCTGAAAATCTTGTTTGTGAAAACCTTGCGCTTTTTGAAGAAATTGCAAATGAGGTTATAGCGGAAAATGGGTTTAATTATACAGCCAACGCTTCGTTTGGTGTGTCTCAATTTTCGACTCGTTATTATGATGATTTTACTTTACCGGCGGGGGAATATCAGTCCTTAATTATTACCTTGGGCGAAGCCGAAGGGCAAAATTGGTGGTGCGTAGTATATCCGACAGTATGCATACCTGCCGCCAAAGGCGAGCTTAATGATGCAGTAAACGACGAATCTGCCCAAATTGCAAAGGGCGGAAAACGCTATATAATGCGGTTTAAAACGGTTGAAATTTATGAAAAAATAAAAAATTTTATAAATCGCTAAAAAACACTTGCATTTTTAATAATTTTGTGGTATTATATCTTGGCTATCGTTATGGAAGGGAGTGACCAAGATGAAACAAGGAATTCATCCTGAGTATGAAAAGGTAACAGTTAAATGCGCTTGTGGTGCTGAGTTTGAAACTCGTTCTACTAAAAAGGATATCCGTTTAGATATCTGCTCTAAATGTCATCCTTTTTTCACCGGTAAGCAAAAATTGGTAGATACCGGCGGACGCGTTGATAGATTTAACAAGCGTTTCAATATCAATAAATAATTTTACCTTTGTTTCCGCAACTGCCGTAAAGGCGGCTGCGGATTTTTCTTTATATAATTTTAGGCAGGTGTGAAAATGGGCTATCAAACCGTGTTTAAGCGAAACGAAACTGAATATGTTGAAAAGCGTTCACGCTTTATTGCAACCCTTTGCCATTGCGAAAATGAAGAAGAGGCAAATGCCTTTGTTAAGGAAATGAAGTCGAAATATTGGGATGCAAGGCACAATTGCTATGCCTATTCGGTAGACGAGGGGCGTTCTTGCCGTTTTTCAGACGATGGCGAGCCTCACGGTACGGCAGGCAAGCCAATGCTTGACTGTATTCAGGGCAGCGGCATTACTAATATTGCGGTGGTTGTAACACGTTATTTTGGTGGCATTTTGCTTGGTACGGGCGGTTTAGTCAGGGCTTATTCTAAATCCACACAGGATGTTTTATCCTCGGCCGAGGTTTATATTATGCTTCACGGGATTTTAGGTGAAATTGTTTGCGAATATTCAGATTTAACCCTGCTTCAAAACCTTATTGCCGCATGTGACGGTGAAATTAAGGATACTCAATATACCGATAAAATTACCATTACCCTTGTTTTAAAGGACGAATTTTGTGAAGATTTTAAGGATAAGCTTCGCGAAACCTTTTGTGCAAGGCTTAAAATGGAGGAAAAAGAGCATATTTTACTGCCTTTTTTAAAAAAATAAAGGATTTTTGAGTTTTTTTGCTAATATTAGTTATATAGGAGGCGAATAATGTGGAATGTGCAAGAATTATAACTGAAGATAATGAAAAAATATTATTGTGTGAAAATGCTACATTAAGTGCTAATTCAAAGGGCAGAAAACGTGATGAGGAAAAGTGTACCCTTCGTACTGACTTTCAGCGTGACAGGGACAGAATTATTCATTCAAAGGCTTTTCGCCGTTTAAAGCATAAAACACAGGTGTTTTTGTCACCTGAATCTGACCATTATCGCACCCGTTTAACCCACACGTTTGAGGTGTCGCAAATTGCGCGTACTGTTGCACGCGCTTTAAGACTTAATGAAGATTTAACCGAGGCAATCGCTTTAGGTCACGATTTGGGTCATACACCCTTTGGTCATGCAGGTGAAAGGGCGCTTAACGATTTAATGCCGTTTAATTTTACACATTTTGAGCAAAGTGTTCGTGTGTGTGAACGTCTTGAAAAAGAGGGTAGGGGCTTAAATTTAACCTACGAGGTGCTTGACGGTATTGAACGCCACACCCGTGGTGAATGGGCAAATACTCTTGAAGGCAAGCTTGTACGCTTTGCTGACCGTATTGCATACATAAATCACGATATTGACGATGCTGTACGTGCAGGTGTAATTTCTAATGATGATATACCTAAAGAAATTCGTGATGCTTTGGGGCACACCAAAACCAAGCGCATTACAACACTTTTAAATTCAATTGTTAAAAACGGCAGTCAGGACATTGTAATGGATGAAGAAACTTTCACTTATTATAATGAACTGCACGAATTTTTGTACGAACACGTTTACCGCAACCCTGTTGCCAAGGCTGAAGAAAGTAAGGTGCTTGGCATTGTTGAGGGTATGTATAAATACTTTAAAGCACATCCAGAAAAATTGGGTGACGAATATAAGGCTATACTTGAAACCGACGGTATCGACCGTGCAATATGCGACTATATTGCAGGTATGACCGACCATTACGCCGTTACGGTTTATTCTAATATTTACATTCCTAAGGGTTGGTCAATTTAATTTAAATTTTCAACGAAAGGGCGGTGTTTTTATGGCAATACCTGAAGAGGTTATAAACGAAATAAAGTACAGAAACGATATTGAAACGGTTATTTCGCAATATTCTGTGTTAAAGCGCAGGGGTAAAAACCTTGTTGGTCTTTGCCCGTTCCACAGTGAAAAAACCCCGTCCTTTACCGTTTATCCTGAAAGTGGGTCATTTTACTGCTTTGGATGTGGTGTCGGCGGAGATGTCGTTGTCTTTACTGGTCTTATTGAAAATTTAGATTATATCGAAGCTGTAAAGCTTTTAGCCGAAAGAAGCAATATTCAATTACCCGACGATGGTTATGACAATAGCTTTCAAAAGGTTAAAAATACCGTTTACGACATTAACCGTGAAACTGCAAAGTTTTTCCATAGTTATTTAATGAGTGAAGACGGCAAATGGGCGCTTGAATATTATTTAAGCCGTGGGCTTACACTAAAGACCATTAAGCATTTTGGTTTAGGCGCCGCACCTGATAGCTGGGATGCACTTATCAATCACCTGAAAGGCAAGGGCTTCACTATAAGTGATATGGTAACGGCAAACGTTGTTGGCGTTAGTCAAAGTGGCAGCTATTACGACCGTTTTAGAAAACGTGCAATGTTCCCAATAATTAATATAAGGGGTAACGTTGTCGGCTTTAGCGGACGTGCCATGCCGGGCGAGGACAAGCAGGGTGGCAAGTACGTTAACACCTCTGACACACCGGTTTACAAAAAAAGTGAAAACCTTTTTGGTATTAACTACGCTAAGAATTTTTGCAGTGAACAAATAATTTTGGTTGAAGGCAATATGGACGTTATATCGCTTCATCAAGCGGGGTTTGAAAACGTTGTTGCTCCGTTAGGCACTGCATTTACAACCGAACAGGCCAATTTAATTGCACGCTACACTAAAGAAATTGTGCTTATGCTTGATGCCGATGCGGCAGGGCAAAAGGCAGTTAAAAGGGCTGAAGAAATTTTACGAAACACAGGCCTTTCGGTTAGGGTTGTTTCAATTCCTAACGGCAAGGACCCTGACGAATATATTAAAACCCAAGGACCTGAACGCTTTAAAGCACTTTTAGAGGGTGCGGTAAGCAATATGGAATATAAGCTGCTTATGGCGGCACAGGGACTTGATTTAACCAACGACGATGGAAGGCTTAAATATTTAAGTCTTGCGGCTGAAATTTTGGCAACCACCAACGACGTTATGGAACGTGATATTTATATTGGCCGTCTTTGTGAAAAATACGGTGTTTCACGTACTGCATTAACCACTAGGGTGGACGAGCTTCGCAAAAAGAATATTAGGGCGGTTAAAAAGGCTGAAATTAACGAGGTGATTCACCCCAAATTTTCAAAGGATGATATTAACCCCGAAAGGCGTAATTCTTTAAAGGGTACCGCCGCTGAAGAAACTGTAATTTCACTTTTATTACAGCACCCTGATTTTTATAAGTCAATAAAAGAAGAACTTACACCCGATAACATGGTTACGGGGCTTAATCGTAGAATATACGAGCTTATATGCGACACCTTAAACGACGGTCGTGCGCTTGATATTTCGGTTTTTGCGCAAAAGCTGTTACCTGCTGAAGTGGGATATTTGGTTTCACTTCAAAACAATAATAAGGGTGGCGCAAACCCTAAAACAGTATTAACTGACTGTGTAAAGGTTATATTAGAAGAAAGCGAACGCTTAAATTACCAAAACCCGTCTGAAGTTTCTGTTGAAGATTGGGCGGCACAGCTTCAAAGTATTATTGATAAGAAAAAATAAAGGAGAATTTGAAAATGGCTAAAACAAAAAAGGAAGAAAAACTTTTAAATACCGAAATTGAAGAAATCGAGCCTAAAGAAGAAAGTATACACGATATTGAAAACGCACCCGAGGATTTAGAGGAGCTTTTTTCTGAGCCTACTGTTTTAGAACTTGATTTCGACGAAGAACCTACCGAAGAAGAGCTTAAAGAGGTAGACGTTGACGTTGATGCTTTAACCGATGACACAAATTTTGATAATATTTCACTTGATGACCCTGTAAAAGTTTATCTTCGTGAAATTGGCCGTGTTCCGCTTTTGTCTTCTGAGGAGGAAATTGAACTTGCGGTTAAAATAAGCGAAGGCAGTCAGTATGCAAAGCAACGTCTTACCGAAGCAAACCTTCGTCTTGTTGTAAGTATTGCTAAAAAATACGTTGGCCGTGGTATGTACTTCCTTGACCTAATTCAAGAGGGTAACGTTGGTCTTATTAAGGCTGTTGATAAGTTCGACTATACAAAGGGCTTTAAATTCTCAACCTATGCTACATGGTGGATTAGACAAGCTATTACCCGAGCCATTGCCGACCAGGCAAGAACTATTCGTATTCCTGTTCACATGGTTGAAACCATTAACCGTTTAAAGAAAATTCAAAGTCAGCTTTTGCACGAAAACGGCTCAGAGCCAAGTGAAGAGCTTATTGCTGAAAAGATGGATTTACCAGTTGAACGTGTACGTGAAATTATGCGTGTCGCACAGGAACCTGTTTCAATGGAAACACCAATAGGTCCTGAGGAAGATTCTCGCCTTATGGACTTTATCCGTGACGAAGACGCATTGGCACCTGATGAAGCTGCTTTGAAAACCATTACAAACGAAGATATCGACGGTGTTTTAAAGACTCTTACACCCCGTGAAGAAGCCGTTATTCGTTTGCGCTTTGGTCTTATGGACGGCAGATGCCATACCCTTGAAGAGGTTGGCTCGGAATTTAACGTTACACGTGAGCGTATTCGCCAAATTGAAGCAAAGGCTTTAAGAAAGCTACGTCACCCCGTAAGAAGCAATAAATTTAAGGATAGATAGGAATAATTAATATGAAGCTTTCATATAAAACTAGTGGGGTTTGTGCTAGGACAATCACCGCCGACATTGAAGACGGAAGGGTTTATAATCTTAAGTTTGAAGGCGGATGTAACGGTAACACAAAAGGTATATCCGCACTTGTTGAGGGTATGCTTGTGGAAGACGTTATCGCACGTCTTGAAGGCACAAAATGTGGTTTTAAGGGCACTTCCTGTCCTGACCAGTTGGCACAAGCCCTTAAGAGTTTACAATAAAGGAATGATTTAATTGTTTTTAGATGAAGACATTAAAATCGTAGGCGACAAGCCTTCCATAGATGTAAAGAGAAATTTAAACAGCGCTGCTGACGGCACAAAGGTTTCGGACGAAATTCAAAAAAAGGCTGAACAGTGGGGCAGGGATGTTGCGCTTGAATTTATTGCCGACGCTAACGAAAATCCCTTATCGGAGGAAATCGGCAACGATATTTTTATTCAGCGCCGACTTTTAATTTCTTTTACTGCTACCGTCGGTTTTGAGGAATTCGCTCCCGACGATACCATTACGGGTATTGCCCAAAAAAGCTTTCTTGATACCTTAAAGCAAAAAAATGAGGAGCTTTATAAAACCTCGACCGATACGGGCGCTTTTTCGTTTTATTATCTTGTTTTTCGTCGAGGCTTTGACCTTGAAAGACGAATGGGGCAAACCTTTGCAATGCTTTGCTCGCACGATGGCGACCCAATATATCAAGAGCTTGGCGAAGCTTTATATTGTTGGTTTTTATCGGTTGTTAAAAAATCGGCCGACAGGATTAATATTTAACATACAACGTCCTTTTGTTTCATAACTTGAAATGAAAGGATGTTTTTTTATGCCGACAATTTATTTAAGCCCCTCCACACAGGAATTTAACCCATACGTAAACGGTGGTAACGAAGAATATTATATGAATTTAATTGCCGATGCGATGGAGCCCTATTTAGCCGCAAGCGGTATTCAGTTTGTGCGAAATAATCCCGAAATGAATGCGGCAAGTGCAATTGCCGCATCAAACAGCGGTGTTTTTGATTTGCATTTGGCGCTCCATTCAAACGCTACTGCTTCAGGCAACGGCAGTCGCCGTGGGGTAGAGGTTTATTATTATCCGTCAAGTGTTTCGGGTAAAAAATTTGCCGATATTTTGGTTAATGATTTCAAACAAATTTACCCTTTGCCGCAAAACGTTACTGCAATACCGACTACCTCGCTTGGTGAGGTGGCACGTGTACGGGCACCCGGTGTTTTAATAGAAATTGGGTACCACGACAACCCCGAGGATGCCGATTGGGTGCGAAATAATATTGATTTAATTGCACGTACGCTTGTGCAGTCACTTAGCGAATATTTTGGCATACCCTTTAATTTGCCGCAGCCTATAAGGGTGGGAAGTGTCAGAACAAACGGCGGTCATTTAAACGTCAGAACACGCCCCATAACCGATGCCTTTATTGTGGGGCGAATACCAAACGGTGCCGAGGTGACAATTTTTGCAACCCTGCCCGACTGGTATTTAATTCAGTATAACGGGATTGTAGGTTACGTGGCGGCAAGGTATATTCAAGTATCGTCTTGACAGTTGTCGCAAAATAAAGTATCATTAATAGGATGTAGAAAAAAGGGAAGTATAACTTTATGAATAAATACAAAACCTTAGCTTCAAATACTGCACTTATAAGTTTGGGTACCATTGGTTCAAAGCTGTTGGTATTTTTTATGGTGCGCTTTTATACGGGCTATCTTACCACGGCCGAATTCGGCACGGCGGATATTATAACCCAAACCTGCAACCTTTTATTACCAATTATTTCACTTGGCATTACTAATGGTGTTTTTCGTTTTGCTATTGATAGCAATCACGATAAAAAAAGCGTTTTTTCATCAGGCCTATATACCATAACCCTTGGTGGCTTGCTGTTTTTAATAATTGGGCCAATTTTATCACTTTCAAGCCAAATGCAAGGCTATTTGTGGCTTGTTGTGCTTTATACAATGGCTTCATGCTATCATTCACTTTGCGCTCAGTTTATACGTGCTAAAAACAAAACCGCCTTTTTTGCGGTACAGGGTATTATTAATACCGCACTTGTAATTGTATTTAATATACTGTTTTTGGCTGTGTTTGAATTTGGAATTATAGGCTACGTTTTGTCGGTTGCTTTGGCAGACGGACTTACATCGCTTATAATTTTTGCAAAGGAAAAGCTTTGGCGTGAAATTATTGCAAAGCCCAATAAATCAACCCTAAAGCAAATGCTAATTTTTAGCATTCCAATGATACCTGCAACTATTTTTTGGTGGGTAACAAGCGTGTCTGACAGGTATATGGTTACCTACTTTTTGGGTGAAGCTGAAAATGGTATTTATGCCGTTTCAAATAAGCTTCCAACCGTTTTAACCTTGATTTCTACCGTTTTCATGCAGGCGTGGCAGTTTTCAGCTATAAGCGAATCTGAAAACGATAAAAAAGAGCATATCGAATTTTATGGTAAGGTGTGGGCGTCCTTCCAAAGCGTAATGTTTTTGGCAGGCTCGGCAATAACCGCACTTTCGGTGCCTCTTATAAAAATTCTTACAACTGAAAGCTTTTATTCGGCTTGGAAATTTGTTCCAATGCTGTCACTTGCAATGATATTCAGCGCATTTGCAAACTTTATGGGTTCAGTTTATGTGGTTGAAAAGCGCAGTAAAAATTCATTTTTGACCACCATGGTGGGTGCCGTCTTAAACATTGCCTTAAACTTTTTGTTAATACCAATACCAAGAATTGGCTCGCAGGGTGCCGCGATAGCAACCTTTGTAAGCTATATAGCGGTGTTTATTATTCGCACCTATGATGCTAAAAAATATATTCCCTTCAAAATACATTTTGTTACGGTCTCTATTAACTGTTTAATAGTGCTTTTGCAAATTGGATATATGCTTTTTGGTTTGCCGCTAAATTATCTTGTACAAGCCGCCTGCTTTAGCTTGCTTTTTGCAATAAATTTCAAGTTTTTCAAGGCATTTTTTGAAAAGCTGATTTCATTTGTAAAAAGGCGCCTATAAAAGTTTTTTTATAAATAACTTTCTTAAAAGACAAGAAGATAAACAATTATCTTCTTGTCTTTTTTGGTTTATATCTTATAATTCGGGTGATGATATACTATTGGGGAATATATGCCTTCTTTGGTTTTCAGTACAGTTTTTCATTTATCAAAAAAATTAGTATAATTAAATTGCTTTTAATTATGTAAGGAAGTAAATGATGAAAAAATATTAGCGGTGGTTATTGTTTTGGCGTTAATTGTGGGTGTTTTTTCGGCTTGTGGCGCTAGTTCCAATAATAGCAAGCCAAAAGTGGTGTTAAAGGTAGACGAATTTCCCCAATTTCCCAGTGGTGTTTTAGCTACCTTAAAGCAGGAGGGTATGTATATAACACGAGCAACCCAAACAGTTCTTGACGATTATAATGTATATATTGAAACCTTGCTAAATAACGGCTTTGTTACCTAATGATTACGGGCAATATTGAAGAATACGGTATGAACTTTGTGTATAAGCATTATGACGGTTTTATTAAAAGCGATATTCTTATAGTATAAATCCTTAACGCTCTCCACAAAATATAAAACTATCAACATTGATTTATTCTGTTAATTATTTATGTGCATTTCGACTATTGAATTTTAGATTATAATGTGTATAATATTTATGAAATCTAAAAAAGGAGTAAAACAAATGAAAAAAATCATTTGCAAGGTTGAATATAATACTGAAACTGCAACACTTGTTAAGAAGAACACCTTTGGTGCATTCGGTGATGCAGCAGGTTATGAAGAAAGCCTTTATGTAACCGAAGGCGGCAAATATTTTCTTTATGTAAACGGCGGCGTTGATTCTAAGTACCCCGAAGAAAACATTAAGAGAATGTCAGCTGACAAGGCAGACGAATGGCTTAAGGCTTAATTATCATTATGGCATAAAAAACGGTGGGCAGTTTTCTGCTCACCGTTTTTATATTTCTTCTTGTCTTTTTTGGTAATATATATTATAATATAACTAATAATATGCTAATTTGGAGTGATATGTCTTGTTGATGGATATAATAACAGGTGATTTTCAAATATCCGACTTAATTGTTCACGTGTTATCCTGTTTGGTGATAATATTTCTAACAATGCCTGTTCACGAATGGGCGCACGGCTTTATTGCTACAAAGCTTGGTGACCCTACACCCCGTTACCAAGGCAGACTTACCCTTAATCCCTTTGCGCATATCGATTATATAGGTGCTTTATCTATGTTGTTTTTAGGTGTTGGTTGGGCAAAGGCTGTACAGGTTAACCCCCGTAATTTTAACAATCCTAAAATAGGTATGGCGATAACCGCATTTGCAGGTCCTGCGGCAAATATTATTTCGGCAACAATTTCTATGGTGTTTGCTTACATAATTTTTGTTTTTGCTACACCGCTCGGCATTTTTGCGGTATACGCGTGGGACTTTTTTGTGACTATTGCTTTTTATAATATCTATTTGGCAGTTTTTAACTTTATACCCATCCCTCCGTTTGACGGCTCACGCATTTTGTTTGCAATTTTACCTGATAAATATTATTGGAAGGTTATGCAGTATGAACGCATTTTAATGGTAATTGTGCTTGCTCTCATTGCATCAGACATCTTAACGCTTCCGATAGATACGATTGCTACCGCTATAATGAATTTTATTAATGAAATTGTGTCTTTACCTTTTCAATTGTTTTTTTGAGGTGACTAATGGAACAAACTTTAAGTTATAGGCTGGACGGCTTTGAAGGCCCGCTTGATTTGTTACTGCAGCTTATTGCACGTAACAAATATAATATTTACGATATTCCTTTGTTGGAGCTTATCGACCAATATCTTGCTCAAATTGAAGCCGTTAAAGAGGGCGAAATGGAAATTTCGAGCGATTTTTTGGAAATGGCGTCACGTCTTTTGTACATAAAAACCGTAAGCTTACTTCCCAAGCACGACGAGGTTGTTAAGCTTAAGGAAGAACTTACAGGCGAACTGCTCGAATACTTAGTTTGTCAGCAAATGGCTAAAAAGTTTTCGCAAATGCAGGGCGGCTTTGATTTGTTTGTGCGCCTTCCTGCCGACATTGAGGTGGACAAGACCTATGTGTTAAAGCACGATAAACAGGTTGTGTTTGATGCATATATTTCGGCTGTGGGCAGGGGCAAACGCCGTTTGCCGCCATCTACCGCACCCTTTACCAAAATTGTTGCAAAAAAAATTGTGGCGGTTTCAACCAAAATTGTGTTTGTTATTCGTACTCTTTGGAAGGGTAACCGCAAAAAGCTTGTTGAGCTTTACGGTAATGCTGAAAGCCGTTCCGAAATGGTGGCAACCTTTTTAGCCGTGCTTGAGCTTTGCAAAGCTAACCGTGTTGTTGTTACGGGTGACGGTGAAGAACAGGAAATTTCGTTAATTAAGGAGCGTAAGCGCAAATGACAAAAAATGAACTTGTTAAGGCTTTTGAAGCCGTGCTTTTCGCAAGTGGCGAGCCTTTATCAATAGACCGTTTTACACAGGTGTTTGAAATTACCCCAAACAAAACGGTTGAAATTATGGAACTTTTAATGAAAAAGCTAGAAGCTGACGACAGCGGTATTAAGCTTGTAAGACTTGATAATGCATATCAGCTTACCACCAAGGCCGAATATAGTGAATATATTAAAAAAGCCTTTGATATTAAGCGCCGCACACCGCTTTCAAATGCCGCGCTTGAGGTGTTGGCGGTTGTGGCTTATAACCAACCCGTTACCAAATCGTTTATTGAGCAGGTGCGCGGTGTTGACTGTTCAAGTGTTGTTACCACCCTTATTGAAAAGGGGCTTGTTGAAGAACGTGGCCGTTTAGAGCTTCCCGGTAAGCCCTTGCTTTACGGTACCACTAAAAACTTCTTACGCTGCTTCCAACTTGGCGATTTAAGTGAATTACCGCCACTTCCAAAAAACCAAGAGGACGGCGAAATGAACGATGTTGGCGAGCAGTTAGCCCTAACTGATGAATAAACTATAAATAATTTGCCAAAATTAACTTAAAAGGGGTGTTGTAGTGGTAGCGCTTTATATTATCGGCGGTATTTTATTGCTGATAGCATTAATTTTGCTTTTGCCTATTACTGCCCAAATTAAGTTTAAGGACGACCTTAATTTAAAAATTAAATTTTTAGGTATAACGGTTTATAAATTAAAGCAAGATGAAAAACCAAAAACCGAAAAGAAGGAAAGCGAAAGCACCGACCAAAAGCCCAAGGAAAAAGAACAGGGTATATTTTCAAAGCTTAAAGCCAAGCACGGTTTTAAGGGTGCAATTAAGGAGCTTTTCGATTTTGCAAGTGCGGTTATTCGTGAAATAAAGCCGCAGCTTTTAAAAATTAAATTTAGAAAATTTAAGCTTGGTTTAATAATTGTTGGCGAGGATGCCGCAATGACTGCAATTGAATACGGCGCGGTTTGCGGTATTGTTTACCCCGTGCTTTCATTTATTGACCAAAACCTAAATATTAAGCTAAAGCAAATTAACGTCGAGGCGGGCTTTAAGCATAACGAAAGCGAATTTTCAACCTCGTTTGACGTTAAAGCTAATGCACTTTTACTTCTAATAATAGCCTTTAAGGCATTAAAAGAATATAAAAATTTCAGTGTGAGGAATGAGTTATAATGAGCGATAATAAAATCCAAGCAATTTTAGACACTACAATGGACAAGCTAAAGGCTATGGTTAACGCCGACGTTATCACAGGTGACCCCATTGTTGTAGACGGGCTTACTTTAATTCCCGTTTCAAAGGTGGCTTACGGTATTGCAACAGGCGGCAGCGATTTTGCAACCAAAAATCAGCAGGGTCTTTTTGGCGGTGGCAGCGGTGCAGGTGTTACCGTTTCGCCTATTGCTTTTATGGTAATTAAGGACGGTAACGTTAAAATGGTACCCATTTATAACGAGCTTACCACACTTGAAAAGGCTGTTACAATGGCGCCCGAAATTATTGATAAAGCTAAAGAAATTTTTTCAAAAGACAAAGAAAAGTAATATTGTCATAAGCGAAACCTCGTTTTAATAAATTTAAAACGGGGTGTGTTTTGTGAAAAGGTTAGCTTCGGTTTTTACTGTTTTAATAATGATTTTCGTATCATTACCAATAACTGCTTCAGCGCTTGAGGTTTCGGCCAAGGCGGCGGTGGTTATTTGCGGTGACACGGGCGAGGTTTTGTTTTCAAAAAATTGTGATAAGCGGCTTCCAATGGCAAGTACCACCAAAATTATGACGGGGCTTTTGCTTTGTGAACACGGCAATTTAAACCGTGAAATTACCATAACTGCCGAAATGGTACAGGTTGAAGGCTCGTCAATGGGGCTTTTGGTTGGTGATAAGGTAACACTTCGTGATTTGCTTTACGGCTTAATGCTGGCATCAGGTAATGATGCGGCAAATACTATTGCAATTGTTATGGCGGGCAGCACAAAGGATTTTGCCGTTCTTATGAACAATAAGGCAAAGGAAATTGGCCTTAAAAACACTAATTTTGTTACCCCGTCGGGTCTTGATGATGAAAACCATTACACCACCGCTTACGATTTAGCCTTGCTTACAAAATATGCAATGCAAAACAACGATTTTGCGGCGGCGGTTGGTTGCAAAAGTGCAGTTTTAAATTACGGTAATCCGCCTTATAGGCGCACCCTTACAAACCACAACAAGCTTTTAAAAATGGTTAACGGATGTGTGGGTGTTAAAACAGGCTTTACCAAAAAGTCGGGACGATGCTTGGTGTCGGCGGTTAAAAGCGGCGGCAAGTACGTTATAGCGGTAACCCTTAATGCACCTAACGACTGGCAAGACCATAAAAATATGCTGCAGTATGGGCTTTCAAAAATAATACAAACCGAAATTACACCTAAAAAAAGCGAGTATGAAATTCCCGTTATAAGCGGTACGACTGAAAGCCTAACCGTTAAAATAAAACCGTTTTTATTAAATAGCAGCGAAAGTGAGGGCTTTAGCTGTCAGGTATATTTGCCGCCATATATATTTGCACCCGTTAATAAGGGCGAGGTAATAGGTAAAGCGGTTTATATGCAAAACGGCAAGGTTTTGTTAGAACAGCAAATTAAAGCCGAAAACGATATTAAGCTTTATAAATATGAAGATAAAAACAATGTAATAAAAAACTTTTTACATATAGCGCAATTTATTTTAGGAGATTAAAATGAAGGATAATAAAGTAAGATTACAAAAGCATTTAGCTGAATGTGGCATTGCCTCACGCCGCAAGGCTGAAGAGCTTATCGAAATGGGTAAGGTTAAGGTGAACGGTCACGTGGCTATTATTGGTCAAAAGGTTGACCCCAAGCGTGATAAAATTACCGTTCGTGGTAAAACTGTTGTTGCAGGTAAAACCGAAAAGGTTTATATAATGCTTCACAAACCCCGTGGCTTTGTTACGACAACAAGCGACGAAAAGGGTAGAAAATGCGTTACCGACTTGGTTAAGGATGCGGGCGACCGCCTTTTCCCAGTGGGACGTCTTGATATGAATTCCGAAGGTCTTTTGTTTATGACCAACGACGGTGATTTTGCAAACAAGCTTACCCACCCGTCGTCACACGTTAATAAAACCTACCGTGTAACCGTTGCAGGTCAGGTAGAGGATGAAAAGCTTTTGAAGCTTACCGAAGGTAGCATTTCGCTTGACGGCAAAAAGGTACAGCCCTGTGACTGCTTTGTAGCCGAAAGAAAGGCTGACCGAACAGTGCTTATTTTCATTATAAGTGAGGGAAGAAACCGCCAAATCCGCCGTATGTGCGAAGCCGTTAATTTAGAGGTTTTACGCCTTAAACGTACCGAAATTGCAGGTGTTAAGCTTGGTATGTTGCCCCGTGGCAGTTGGCGTAACCTTAACGAACGTGAAATGCGCCGTTTGACAAACATTACACAAATGAAAGAAAGTAATTAATTTGATTATTTTAAAACCCATACAGGATAAAAATTTAATTAAGCAGTATTACCAAAAGGAAAATATTCCGTTTTCTGATAATTCAAATTTGCTTTTAGCAACCCAAGGGGCAGAGGTATTAGGTTATGCGCTTTTTGATGTCGATTCGGTTTTAACCTTGTTTAAAATTGAGCCAATGAACGATTTGTCCCTTTTGGACGGCGTTTTAAGAAGCACCCTGCACGTTGGGTGTGAACGTGGTGTAACCGACGCATTTTATACAAACACCGCACCCGAAGCGGTTTTTGAAGCTTTAAGCTTTGTAAAAAACAAGGCTGAAAAGCGTTTAGACGTGGATAAACTTTTCAGAAGCTGTTGTGGCTGCAAATAATTTGCAAATGTAGTAAAAAAACACTTGACAAAACATCTAAAATATTATATTATTTTAGATATGCCGATGTGGTGGAATAGGCAGACACAAGGGACTTAAAATCCCTCGGTAGCAATATCGTACCGGTTCAAGTCCGGTCATCGGCACCAAAAAAATTCCAAGGACATAATTTCCTTGGAATTTTTTATATTGACTTTTTACTATAAAGTTATTAATATTTAAAAATGTAGTTTTCTTAAAACCCTTTAATTAATATTAAAGAGATTGTTTTTTGTGTGACATATAATATATAGGTTTATTGGTTGGTGGTTTCAATGGAAAAATTAGTTGATTCTTTAAACGCTTTTCTTGGATTTACATATGACAACATTCTAAGCATTGCTATGATGTTTCTTTTGATTGCAACTGGTGTATTTTTATCTATCAAAACAGGTTTCTTGCAATTTAGAAAGTTTGGCTATGTTTTAAAAAATACAGTAGGGATGATGTTTAATAAAAAATTACATCATCGAGATGCGGGCAGTGTAAGTCCGTTTCAAGCTGTCACCACTGCGCTTGCGGGAACTATTGGTACAGGAAGTATTGCCGGTGTTGCAACCGCATTGGTGCTTGGAGGACCGGGCGCCGTTTTTTGGATGTGGATAAGCGCACTTTTCGGTATGGTGACAAAGTATTCTGAAATTGTTCTTGCTCTTAAATTTAGAGAGAAGGACAAGCACGGAGCTTTCAGAGGCGGTCCTATGTACTATATTAAAAACGGTCTGGGCATTAAGTGGCTTGCTATTCTTTTTGCTGTGTTTGCAATGATTGCCTGCATAGGCACGGGAAATGCTACACAATCAAATTCAATTTCAGGTGTTATTAATTCGAATTTTAATATTGCGCCATGGATAACCGGAGTAATTCTTACAGTAATTGTAGGATTTGTTATTATTGGTGGTGTAAAAAGAATTGCTACGGTAAATGAAAAATTAGTACCTGTAATGGCGGTTTTCTTTATACTTGCATCGGTTGTTGCGCTTGCATTTAACGCAAACAAGATTCCAAATGCTTTTGCACTCATATTTAATGAGGCGTTTAATTTCAAATCTGCATTTGGAGGAGTTGCAGGATATAGTATATTATCCGCAATGCGCTATGGTGTTGGCAGAGGCGTTTTTTCAAACGAGGCGGGTCTCGGTAGCGCTCCGATTGCTCACTCTGCATCAAGTACCGAAGATCCCGTTAAGCAGGGGCTTTGGGGCGTATTTGAAGTGTTTATTACAACTATAATTATTTGTACGATGTCTGCTATAGTTGTTCTCACATCTGATATTTATTCATCGGCTTATGCTTCCGGTGAGCTTCCTTCCGTTAGCGGTGCAGCACTCAGCAGCGCTGCGTTTGATGAGGCTATACCTTATATAGGCGGAATTGGAATTGCGGTTTCAACAGTTTTCTTTGCTCTTTCAACCATACTTGGTTGGGCGTATTACGGCGAAGTTAGCGTTGGATACATATTTAAAAACCATTCAAAAACAGCTATTGGTATTTACAGAATTATCTACGTTGCCTTTGTGTTTATAGGAGCAGTTGCTGAGATAAATACAGTATGGCTTGTAGCTGACTGTTTTAATGCCCTCATGGCATTACCTAACCTTATAGCGCTTATTGGTCTTTCGGGACTTGTAGTCAAGATTACTCGTGAGCATTTTTCGCAAAATCATATTCAAAAATAATTTTCAGGCACATTTCATTCGTGCCATTAAGTTCGAAATACCCAAAAAATCCTCGTTCTTCGGAACGGGGATTTTTTTATCCAAGTCGACAGGCTTGGTATATCATCAGCCCAAAGGGCTGTATATCATCGCCGTAGGCGTATATCATCACGCGAAGCGTGTATTTCTGTCGGCTTGATGATATACAAAACTTCGTTTTGATGATATGCAATTCCTTGCGGAATTGATGATATACAATGCTCCGCATTGATTTTTAACCGCTTTTATGCTATAATACATCCAAGGCGGTGATTTTATGGAAATTAAAGCAAAGTGTAAATTTGATAAAGATTCCATTAGAGCGTTAGCGCATCTATCTACATTTAAGAAGTCTAATCCTAAAAAAACGGTTATAACAAGAACAATCTTATGTTTAATTTTGCTTTTGGTGATTGTCGCTGAACTTGTTGCGTTTGATTCTGATGTTGTTCCAATTTTTTTAATTGTGGTAGACTTACTTGTGATTTTAATTGACTTTTTTATGTATTTTGGTTTACCCAAAATACAATATAAAGCTTTAGCTAAAATGAAAGATGCTGAAAATGAGTATGTCTTTTGTGATAATGTTTTAAAAACATTTACAAAAAGCCAAGAATATAACGGGGAAGCAGAAATTGAATATTCCCTGTTTGTAAAGGTTTATGAAACATCAAAGTATTTCTTTATGTATCAGACTAATAATCAGGTGTTTATTGTTGATAAATCTACTATTGAAGGCGGAACAGTTGAAGAAATTAGAAACAAATTATCTGCTTTCGTAAAGGATAAGTATATTCTTTGCAAATATTAAAGAAAATCAGGTTTTTATACGGTTCCATTTTGAGTGTCGGCACCAAAAATCCCGTTCTCGTAAGAGGGCGGGATTTTTACTTATTGCTTCTTACCTCTTCACTCTTACCTCAAAATAAAATTCACACAGGATTTTTGGGAAGTAAGAAGTAATAGGTAATAAGTTCGGTGTGCCTTCGGCACGGATTATAAAAACAACACTCCGCATTGATTTTCAGGTAGATTTCTGCTATACTCAAAATAGAGCATTAACAATCGATATAATCCACAGTCCAATATTCAAGGAGTGAAAATAATGATAAAGGTAACGTTGCTTGGGGATTCCATTCGTGCTATAGGTTACGGTAAACTGGTGCCCGAGCTTTTAGGTAGTGATTTTCAGGTTTTTCAGCCTAATGATAATTGTCGTTTTTCAAAATATACTCTTCGAGGATTGTTTGAATGGGACAAACAAATGGAAGGCAGTAGCATTGTTCATTGGAATAATGGACTATGGGACATTTGCAATCTTTTCGGTGATGGACCTTTTTCAAGTGAGCAAGAATATATTACCAATATGTTAAAAATAGCCGATATATTATTAAGTAAATACGACAAGGTAATATTTGCAACCACAACACCTGTAAGGCCTGAAAATTTGTATGATAGTAACGCAGTTATAGAACGATATAATCAAATAATTGTTCCGATACTTCGTGAAAAGGGCGTAATTATAAATGATTTGCACACCACACTTGCAACTGACGTTTACCGTTATATTTGTGATGACACAATTCATCTTAGTGATGATGGCATTAAAGTGTGTGCCGAACAAGTGGCAAAAATAATTAAAGAAACCGCGAATACACTTATATAATGTAAAAAGCCGTGATAATTCACGGCTTTTAATTATTTATACTGCTTTATTTAAAATGGCGCAAAGAACGGTTATATCGTCCTCACGCTTGTCGGTGCGGCGGCGACGTGCGCACATACACAAATGCTCGGCCAAATCCTGTGCTTTGCCGTCGTGAAAGGCTTCAATTTCTTGCCTTAACCAGTCACAGCCTTCGCTTGTTGCCCCGTCGGACAGCAGCACAACAATGTCGCCAACCTTACATTTTATAAGCGCGGTGTCAAAGCTGACGTCACGCAAAATACCGGCGGGTAGGGAAGTGCTTTCGGCCTTGCCTGTGCAACCGTTTCGGCGCAAGATAGATGGGGCGGCGCCTGCTTTATAAAGCTCGGTCGTGCCGGTGTATAAATCAATGCTTGCAATATCAACGGTGGCGAGGGATTCGTCAGTGGATTTAAACAGCATTGACGAATTTAAAATTTTAAGTGAACAGTTATAGCCAAAGCCTGCCTTTATAAGCCGTGCCATAAGGCCTGATGCCATTGCACCGTCAACCGCCGCACGACCGCCTGTGCCCATACCGTCGCTTAAAATCATAATAAAATGGCCTTTGCCGTCATAAAAATATTTATAAGCGTCACCACATAAGTTGCCGCCGTTTGCACAGTATTGCTCGGCGCCAAAATCTATGGTAATTTCGGCCTTTTCGTTAAGCACCATATAAATTTCGCCGCCAACCTCGCTGACTGTCGGTGGGTCAAAATCTCGTTCACAGGCAATAGAGCACAGCCTCATAACTTGGGCACGGTTTACCACCGTGTCGGGCGTCTTTTTAAGCTTCATTTCAAGGCTCATTCGCCCAAATTTATCAACACGTGAACAGCATTCGTCGAGGTGAAGGCCAATGTTTCTAAGGGCTGCCGCCGCATTTTCGGCTGATGAATTATCAAATTTTTCTTGCATTTCAAAATCTTCGGCAAGGTCGCAAAGCATACTTGAAATGCCGTTAAATTGGTCTGATACAACACTTCTCACCTCGTCAATACGGTTTTCGGCCGCAATTTTCGAAGCATAGTCGGTATAGTGCTTATAAACCGCATTGCCCATACGTGCTGTGCGAAGGCACCTGCCTTTGAATTCCTCGGTGGTGTGGACTTCGGGGTTGAGCTCACCGTGTTTTACAGCTTTTGTCATTTCTAAAATAGCGTTTACGGTGTCGTCACGCTTTTTCTCCCAACAGTGAAGCCGTAGCTTACAAGCGGCACAGGCATCATGTTCAATGGCGTTTATAACCGTGCTAAAGTTTGGCGCGTTAATTTTTGAAAGCTCAAGGGAAACCTTGTCGACCGTTTCACTAACGTCTTTTAGTGCGTTTGAAGCTAAATTAAGTCGAAGTGTAAGCGACTTTTTTACACTGCTTGGAATAAAAACCTTTGGGTAGGCTGCAAAAATTTTACCTAGTATAATACCAAAGCTTCTTGGAATAAACAAAAATATTAAACAGCCGCAAACCGCTTCAATAACGGTTATTGCAACCAAAATGCCGTCACTTGTAGAAGCCGCACCAATAAAGCTAAGCCCTAAAATAATAAAAATTTGGACATATTTTCCAAGGGACGCGAATACACCTGACATTAGACCAGCAAGCGCAACCGCAACACCGATATTACCGTCAATTCCACTGAGAGACAGGGTAAAGGCAACCGTTACACCGCTGACCGCCCCCGAAATAACACCCCCGTATTTTGAAGCACATAATATAAGTAAAATGCTTAAAATTCGGCCAAGAGATACACCCATTATACCAATACTGAAAAGCCCCATTATTATAATGTTTATAACCACTAAAACCGAAACAAGTTCGTGTGCATTAAGCCCCGCTTGTCCCTTTAAAAGAGCCTTAAAGCCACGTGCAAAGAAATATGCGCCCGCCGCTGTTAAAAGCATTTCGGTTATAATGTCGAATGAATTGCCCCCAAGACCACGGAAGGTTGCGGCTGAGGTCATAAGTGAGCAAAGTCCCGAAATAAAGGTTATAAACCCGTCGCTTTGGAGAAGCTTTTTATAATTGCTTAACAATAATTTAATGGCCAATATTGCAAAAAGACAGGCGGCATATTTAAAGCCGCCGTTTCCTGCAATGGGAAAGATATACCCCAAAAATATGCCAATAGCGGCCGAGGGGGTGTATGTAAGTGGCGCCCCCGCTAAATATGAAATGCCAAAGGGCAAAAGCCTGTCCATAACAGGCGCTCGGGTAGTGAAAAAGCCGCAAAGCGCAACAAAGGTGTGTTGTACAAAGGCGAATGCAATATCCTTTCCCGTTAGTTTAACTGTCTGATTTGATATTTTTACAATATCCTTCAATTTTAATCACCGCCGTAATTTATTCGATTTTTATTATATGACAGCCATTTGAAAAAGTTTGTCACTTTGCGGTGTAAAATATAATTGCTTTTTGTCAGTTTGCTAACTTTTTGGTGTTTTTACGAAATAATGTATAAAATAATTCGTTTTGCAAAATTTAATGTGGTGTATAACACAATTTTTCTTGACTTTGTGGCTGAAAAATTATATAATATAACTCTATATGACGGTTTAAACCGATTAAAAACAAAGGTGGTATTTTTAACATGGCGAAAACTATTAAAATTACCGAGGACGGACTATTAAAGCTTCAAAACGAGCTTGAATATCTTAAGACCGAAGGTCGTACAGATATTGCTGAAAAAATTAAGGTTGCACGTGGCTATGGTGACCTTTCAGAAAACAGCGAATATGATGAAGCTAAAAACGAACAGGCTAAAATCGAAGCAAGAATTGTTGAAATTGAAGCAATTCTTAAAAACGTTGAAATAATTGAAGAGGTTAAAGGTCGTGGCAAGCCCAAGACTGTTTCACTTGGTGTTACTGTAAAAGCACTTGATATGGAATTTGACGAAGAATGCGAATACCGTGTTGTTGGCTCACTTGATGCTGACCCCATGAACGGCAAAATCTCGGACGATTCACCTCTTGGCAAAGCACTTTTAGGTAAGAAGATTGACGATATTGTTATTGTTGATGCTCCTGCAGGTGAACTTAAGTTCAAAATTTTAGAAATTTTAAAATAATTTAAATCCTTTTAGGAAGTGAGAAAAATGGAACAGAATAAGCCACAAAATCAAGCACCTGAACAGGATTTTAACGAAATTGTTAAAATCCGCCGTGAAAAGCTTGCTAATTTAAAGGCATCGGGTAACGACCCCTTTGTAATTACCAAGTTCGATTTTGATAACGATTCTAAAAACATTAAAGAAAACTTTGAAGCTTTAGAAGGCCAAACAGTTAAAATTGCAGGCCGTATTGTTGCCCGCAGAATTATGGGTAAGGCAAGCTTCGTTGGTTTAAGTGATTCTACAGGAAAAATTCAGCTTTACGTTAAACGTGACGACGTTGGCGAAGAAGTTTACGCTGCTTTCAAAAAGTGGGATATTGGCGACATTATGGGTGTTGAAGGCTTTGTTTTCAAAACCCAAACAGGTGAAATTTCGGTTCACGCAACAAGCATTGTGCTTTTGTCAAAGTCACTTTTGCCGTTGCCTGAAAAGTTCCACGGTCTTACCAATAACGACCTTCGTTTCCGTCAGCGC
>JAZKZS010000012.1:0-22872 GCA_045612765.1 Acutalibacteraceae bacterium | reverse complement strand
GCCAAAACGTTGAAGCGGTAAAGGTGCAAAACATTGACACAAAATTTATTTATTCCGACCATAACCCCGTTGTTTTAGAATTTAAACTTAAATAATAAAAAGCAAAAACTGCGATGGAAGCTTCCATCGCAGTTTTGTTATTCAGTAGGTTGTTGGTCATTTTCTTCCTGATTATTATCATCAATTGCTTCATCGCCGTTTTCATCCAAACTATCGGATATTTCGTTATTTTCAGGCTGTTGTGTCGGTGCTTTCGGCACAAGGTCAATTACGGCTTTGTCAGCAATATAATTTTCAGGTGGATTATTTGTCATTACGTCGGCATAAACCGAAGACGTACCCCAATTTGTTTGGATAACAATAGGGGTTGTGCCATTTATTGTAGAAGTATTATTTGCTAAATACAAATTAAAGGAAATTGTGTTATAACCGTTTTCACCGCGAATAAATTGCTGTGTGATGTATTCCTTACCGCCGATTGTAACCACACAATAGCCGGTTGTTGCGGTACTTGTATCCTTAACGGTAAGTGTTATATTATAGCTGCCTTCACCCAAATCGTTAAGCACGTCAACACTACTATTATTAACAGTAATATCAACACCAAATGTTGCAGTTTGTATTTGTATTGTGGAGGATACCTGGGCTGTAAAAAATGCAAACGCCGTAAATGACATTGTAATTACACAAACAAGCATTACAGCAACAGTTATAATAACACGACCAAGCATAGCCTTGTCGGTTATTTTGCTGTCGTCTGAAATTTTAAAATATTCCAAATAAAGCTTTTTCACAAACACAACCTCCTTTAAAATTTTTAAGTTAATTTACTGAATTAAATTTTGTGTAGCTTCAACCGTTACGCCAAGCTTAACCCATGGATCTGTGGTATCATAATTTGCTTCGTTCCCAACCGCTTCGGGCATACGCAAAACCAAGGCAACGTACGCTTCACCGCCGACATTAAGCTTAACCTTATCGGTAGCGTATGAAGTAAGCGACTCTGTTTCAAGGGCACGAATTTCATCACGGGTGTCAAGTAATGCAGTTAAATTTTCGTGACTGTCGCCCGACTTAATTGCAAAACGCAAATGGTCTTTTAGGTTTAATTCCTGACCCCATATATTTGTAACAACTTTGTATTCACGAACATTTATTGCGGTGTTAAAATAAAACGGAACTGTACCGTTGTTTTCAACCTTTAAATAAGCAATTTGGGTGTAGCCGGGTTCGTAAAGGGCGTTATCGTCAAAAAGCTTTGTATCACTTGTTAGGGGTTTATATTCAGTACCGTCAAAATAGTAAACGTCCATATTAAAATCGGCACCGTGGAAAATGTTGTTAACCTCGTTTGATTTATCACTAAACCACGCAAGTGACGTGCCTGTGCCCATTACAGACCACAAAATTATAAAACAAAGGCTAAGCGCCAAGGCTATTTTTTTGTAATTTCTTTTAAGCTTCATAGCGCTACCTCCTTATAATATTACTGCGCTGTAGTGTCATTTTTTTTGCGTTTAAATAACAAGAAAATAATTAAACCCGCTGAAACCGCTATAAGCGATACCCAAAGCCACGGCTTTGTATAGTCGCCTGTTTGCGGGGGTTTAGGATCATTAGGTCCCAGAGGTAATTCCTCAACCTTAAATTCCCAGTCGATATAACCTGTTTGGTTGCCGTAATCGTTTGAAAGTGAAGTTGGAACGTCCAAAATTACGTCCAAATTAACCACACCGCCCGAATAAAGTGTGCCAAGCTCAACCCATTCGGTAAGACCGGCAGTTTCGTTTGCAGCGGCATCAAACATATATGCCATATCGTTGTCGTCACTTTTTTTAACCTTTAGGCTAAGCTGTGACAAAAATTCGTTTGATTCAGGGTGTGCACCAAGTGAACGCAAATAAATTTTAACCTTTATTTTGTTGCTTGCATTGTTTTTTACGGTTATTTGCTGTGTTATACTGTCACCCGGAAGAACGTTTTTAAAATTTTCAAAAAGATCGGTGGGTGAATTTTCACTGCCCTTTGCAAAAATAAATTCGCTCGAATTGCCACTGTAGGTAACGGTGCTTTCAGCACTGACAGAAATTATAAGCGAAAGTGCAATTACAACCGCCGAAAATAAAGATAATAATTTTTTCATTTCTTACCCTCCCCTATTCTTGCGGCCAACCCGATGCGGTGTAAACCAAATCATCGGTAATGGGGTTGTTATCACTTTGAACAGCCTGTGCCTTTACGGTAAGGGTTAAGGTTTTGCCGATATAATTGTTATCGACCTTAGCGCCAACAATTTCAACGTGTGAGAAAACCTGCGGTGTAGTTTCACCGGGTTTCAAAATGCCGTTGTAATAATACCAACCGTCGTGCAAAACCCAATTTTCAGTGTTAATGTTAAGCTTAAAGCAATCCTCAGTCGAAAGTTCCTGCGAATTTATACCGTAAACCGCCTTAACACGCAGATAAAACGGATGCGCACAATCGTTTTCAATTGTAACCTTTTTGCTTACCACGTCACCCGGAATAACATAAACACCTTTTTCGGGAAAGGTCTTATCGCCGTCGGTGGTTTCGTGAATTAAAAGCTGAATATTACCTGAGGTAACAACGTTTGTTGCCTTGCCAATCGTTGAATAATATGCCACGGTTGACTGCATTATAAGCGTAACAGCAATTGCCGCAAAAGAAATTGCAAACAACTTTAACTTAATTTTGCCAAACATAAAGTTACCTCCTTTTTAATTAAAATTTATATTTTCAGCAATCAAAAGATACAAGACTGGCTTATATCCTTTGATTGCCGCCTATCCCCACCAAGGGGGATAGGACAGACTTCTTTATCTAATCTTCAGATAAAGTTTTTTACTGCACAACGCCATCGATGGTGATGGTGGTGGAATTCAGGATATCATCCAAGGTGCCACCATAGCAGCTATAACGAATCTTTCCATCGACGATCCAATCGTTGGGAGTCTCGTTGCCAGTATAGGTCAGAGTGGCATCGCGGTCAAGAGCGATTTTGATGCACTTCTCACCGTTAACATAACTGGTCGGTGTATTAAATATGCAGATACGGATGGGGTTCCTGCCACCCTTGATTTCTCCGCCGTTGATGGTAACATTCAGAACGTTCCAAATTTTATCCGGCTGCTGAACGAAAACGCCGTCACCGGTAGCTTCGATGGTACCGCCGTTCATAATGAAGGACGAGGAGATATCAGCATAGTTGGGGCTGCTGAACGAAACAACACGAACAGCGGAGCCGTCACAAACGATCTTACCACCATTCATTGTAAAGTTGGTAGGCGCGGTGTAAGCGCTGTTCCATGCATTTGCGTCAACATCCACAGCATAGCTAGTGTTCCAAGAGCCGGTCTTCTCAAGAGTGCCGGATTCCATCACCAGTTCGCCCTCCAGAAGCACGGTATAGCCGTTGTAGGAGCCATTATTGCTATTATAGGTGATTTTACCGGTGCCAACGCTATCCGCGATGGTCAGCTTCGCAGAGTTGACAACCATGAACATAGAGGCATTGCTTTTGGTTGCTGTGCTGGAAATGGTCTTGCCGTTAAGGTCAAGAAAAGCGGTTACATTTGCGGGAACGGTAATGGTGGTACCGCCCAGATCAATATTTGAACCAACTATAACATTTTTGCCGGCTGCAAGAGCAGATTGAAGATCGGCCGAAGTATAAACTATCGTGTCAAATTCTGCGTTTACATCGTACTGATTGTCGAAGCTGTCAGACTCAGAAGCAAGCTGAGTTGCAAGCACGGTAATATCGATGGTGATGTTCTTGCCCTGATACTTGTTGTCGGCATCTTCCTTCATATGGACAGCCAAAGCAAAATATTCAGTTTTTTCTGCTACGGTGATTGCACCTTTAGGAGCAGCAACAGCAGTGCCTGCGACTACGTCGCTGGTCTGAACATTTTCAGTTGCCTTCAAAGCGTCCCAAGATGTAGCGTTAGTGTCGATATCGCCATACTTGGCACCGTCAACAATGGCATACTCTAGAGAGCCAATCAAACCACCGTCAATAACATTTAGAGCGATGTTGTACTTGAGATCCAGGTTGCCATTGTTAGCAACAGCCAAGTAAACGATCTGAGTCTTACCGGGTTCCCAAAGAATGTCATCACCGAAAATAGCTTCATCTACACCGGCAATGCTAGCATAGTTGCCAGCAGTGTCAGCCATCAGCAAATCTACATCAAGAGTACCTGCGACAATTTTATTATTGCCGGAGGTAGCAGAATCTGTAAACCAAGCAAAAGTGCTACCAATAAGCATTGCAACACTCATAACAAGTGCAAGTGCGCTTAATAATAAAGCACGTTTTGTGTTTTTCATTTTTATTTCCTCCTTGGAAAAAAATTTATTATTATATCATATTGATATAAAATTACATGCCTACAAATTCAAATGCGTCAAATGCATTATCCTTAGTGTTTTCAACCTGAACTGCTTCAGCAACAAATTTAAGTGAGAAGTCCTTAATTGAAGCCATATCTTCTTGGTTGAAAATTGAAGGAATGGTTACGTTAGTAAACATTGTTATGCTGTTGCCTGCTGCAAGAGTATCCTTCAAATAGTATGTGAAGGTGATTTTATCATTTGCATCAGGTGTAGCAACGCCTTCGCTTTGCCAAGCATCGATATCGAAGTCAGTAAAGAGGTCTGTTTCAAGAACAAGATTGTACTTATTAACAAGTGCTAACCAAGCGCTAGCATTGGTAACGGTTACCTTAACGCGTACCCATTGGTCGTACTTGCCGGTATTTTCAATTGTGGGGTCCTTTTTAAGAACATCACCAGGGGCAATATTATCATAAGTATTGCCTACTTCGGTAGTAAGGTCATTACCTGCGTTGTCCTTAAGAACGTTTCCGTCAGCATCTACAGCTGTTTCGTAGATGTTAATTGAAAATACGTCGTCAGGGGTTGTTACTTGTTCGGAATCGGTAATCATAAAGTCGTTGTTTACAAAATCCGAATCGGTAAACCATGCCAAAGTGCCAAATGAAAGAATTGCAATTAACGAAATGGCAAGGGCCGAAACGAAAACCTTCTTTTTATTAAACTTCATAACACTTCATCCTCCTTTCAAAAAATATTTTTTTATTTTAAATTTATGCCATTGTACACTTGTCATAAAGATAAAACCGAAATTAATTGGTTTCTTTTTGCGGGGTGTTATCCTCTTCGTTTTGGTTATCGTCTCCCCTATTCTTTTTATTAATTAAGTCGGGCAAAAATACCAAAATTATTAACACGGCACCTGCCGCAAGGGTTATGTACATACCTGGTGGGTTTTGTATAAAGTCCGAAACGTAACCCAGCTTTGCAATTTTAAAACGTGGCTTACCTATTAAATTTTCAAAAAGAACGGGGGCGTCCTTAGTGTCGTTTGTAAGACCCTGTGTAATAAAATAGCCTTTTTCGGCATTAACCTCCACAACACGGTGGGTTGCAACAGCAAGCTCTTCATTCAAAACAAAGGTAATATCGTCGCCAACCTTAACGTCACTAGGGTCAACCTTTTGAACGTAAATAAGGTCACCAATGTTATATTTAGGGGTCATACTGCCTGAAATTACGTTAAATACACGAAAGCCCAAAAGGCGTGAACCCATTAGAAAAACTGCACACAAAACCATTAATATAACTGCAGTTGTGGAAAATATATTCCACGCTTTTTTTAAAAACCGCATCATTAAAATTAACCTTTCATACAATTTTTAAAGCATAGGTTGCCGCCCACCCTGTTGGGTGGACAGCAATAAGGTAAATTATTTGAAGACACTTTTGCGTCACAAATACAAATCAATTATTCGGCAGTATCTTGCGAAGGTGCTGCCTCGGTGTCACACTTATCGCCTGCAAGCTGTGCCTTAAGGGCTTGAAGCTCTTCAAGCATTTTTGCATTTTCAGCACGCTGTGCTTCTATTTCATCACGTTCGGCCTGCATTACTGCCATTTGCTCGGCTTTATAACGGCGGAACAAGGCAAAGAAATTAATTGCTTGATAAATTATCAAAAGCATAAAGGGCACAAAAATACAAATAATATAACCCTGTGTGGTTTTAAGAAAATTAAAGAAGTGACCCATGTTAGCAACCTTACCAACATATTTACCCATTATAAAGGGGTAAGTAACAATTGTTTCATCATTAGTGTCGGTGGTGGTACCATAGGTAATAAAACCTGGTTTGCCTTCGGCATCGGTAACACGTTCACGTATTTTGTGGGTTATTGTTTCGCCAAAGCTGTCACTGTTTTGGGAAATGTATGTAATGATATCCCCCGCCTTCAAGGTTGAACGGTCAACATCCTTTACAAAAATTAAATCGCCGGCATCAAAATCGGTTTTTGACATTGAATCGGTTTTTACTATGTACGCCCTAAGCCCAAAAAGGTTTCGGTCATTACGGTCAAAGGTGGTGACCGAAATTATTGTAAAAGCCGTCATAAAAACAGCAAGTGCAACAAACACCCAAACCAAAACATTTTTTATTACGTTTAACGTTTTTTTCAAATTAGTCACTCTTTCTAAACTATTTGTGATATTTTTTGAATGATTTTTTTCGTTTTACACTCGACCGCCTATGATAAATTAAACACAAAAACATACCACGGCCTATAACGAAATCATCAAACAAGATATTTAGTATTATTATAACACATAGCCTTCAAAAACTCAACCGGAATAGTTTGTAATTTTATACGAAAAAATGTCGAAAAATACGCTTTTTATACTCGACGTTTACTATTTTTGCTTTTTTATTTAAAAACAATATTTATCAACTTTTTAACATATTTTTTCTTTAAAATTATAACGGGTTATATCTTCCCAATTGTGCCAATATTTTAACCTATTTTAGATTAAAAGTCAATAACCTAAAACAGATTAGCATAAAATATTCTTGTAAGAAAGGCGACGATTTTATGTATAGAAGAATACGTGACTTACGGGAAGATGCCGACCTTAACCAAACACAAGTAGCAAAGCATTTAGGCATGTCACAAACGGGTTATTCAAAATACGAAACGGGCGAAAATGACGTCCCCACCCCTATCCTTATAAAATTGGCCCGTTATTACAACACAAGTGTTGATTATCTTCTCGGCGAAACCGACCAAAAGCAGCGTTATCCCAAAAAGCGCAACCCATAAAAAATCACCCATCAACGATGGGTGATTTTCATTTTATTTATTTTCAATTTTTAAAATTTCGCAAATTTGGTTTACCGCTTCGTCATAGTTTTCAAACTCAACAACAAAGTCGCAAATTTCGGCGTTGTGCTTTTCGGATTCAATACCCATTAAACGATTAACCTTGTCTTCAATTGAAGAATTTTTACGCAAAATATTTGACATAAGGGCTTTTTTATCACGCTTAATATAAATAGTAAGCACGTTTTTAAAATGTGTTTTAAGTGTCATTGTACTACTTATATCCATGGTAGTAATCACATGCTTGCCACTTTCTAATATTGCTTCAATATCGCCCTTTCGTGAGCCGTAACCATGCCCCGCATACATTGTGGATTGGAACATCTCCCCGCTTTCACACATTTGGCGGAAGGTTTCAATATTAACGTAATTGTACCATTCGTTCTTTTCAACTGCAGTAGGGTCACTGGTGGTAAAGCTCATAAGCTTTTGGAATTTATCAGTTTTTTCAAGCACTTGACTGGCAATTTTTGATTTACCGCTACCCGACGGCCCTACAAACACAACAATAGTAGGCTTTTTAAGATTAATAACCTTATCCTTAACACTATAGCTGTCACCGATAACCTCAACAAGCTTTAAAAAGTCGTCATAATTATTAACCGCCATAATGCCTGTGGCTTCCTGATTCCAGGGACGGCGCATTAGCACGGGGTAGGTTGCGCTTGAATTTATAATATTATGCATTGCATCATCAAAAAGAATATCCACGTGGATTTTATCCTTCTTAGCGCCCATATAAATATGGTCGGGTGAAATTTCGGGAAATTCTTCCATAATACGCTTTGCACGAATGCCCATAAATTCAGGCGGAACAGCGGTACAAATATATACCTCGGTCATTTGGGTAAGGCGTTTTACGAATTCCTTAGCGCCGGGGTATACAGGCTGTGTGCGATAAAATTCAGGGTCACTGAAATAATCGTAAACCGTGTCAACACGGGTCCCCAATTTGCCCCAAGTTACCTTTTCGTATATGGTCATTGGTGGGTTGAATTTATGCTTTTCATTGGCTAGTCTAATCGCATAGGACGTACATTCCATTAAAACGTCATCTATATCTAATGCGGTCGAAAGTCTATGTTTTCTATTCATTACTTTCCCTACCTTTCTTCTTATATAACACACATTTTAAGTTGATTATTGTTTATAGCAAAATAACAGCCACCCGTGTTTGATACAGAAACACAGAAAGCTGTTATTACTTTGTATTATACAATAAATACCACTAAAAATCAACATTTTTTTAATATACTGCCGTTGACTTTTATGGGTTTATTTAGTATACTAACATATAGCTTTTGAAACGGCGGTGAATTATGAAGCAACTAAATACAGAACAAACTGCAAGGCTTAAAGGCGTTTTAAAAAGCGCCGCAATTATACTTGCAATTGGCATTGCTTATTATCTTTTTGTTAAAATAACCCGCCTTGGTATTCCCTGCATTTTCAACCTTGTAACAGGGCTTCACTGTCCTGGTTGCGGCATAAGCCGAATGTTTATAAGCCTTTTTTCGCTTGATTTTAAGACCGCATTCAGTTATAACGCATTTATTATGACCGTCGGCCCAATTGCCGCAATTTTCGTATTAAGACATTATATCATCTACGTTTTAAAGGGCAACCAAAAAAACAGCAAGCTTGAAACTTTTTTGCTTATAATCACACTTGTTTTAGCTGTTGCCTTTGGCATTTTAAGAAATATACCAGCATTTTCATTTTTAGCACCCTAACGGGTGCTTTAATTTTTATATGGGTAATTATAAAACAAAAGGGCAAGCAATAGCAAAACCACACCCGTAAGCATAATTACAAGTCCAAGCATTTGTCCTGTAAAGGTCCAACCCCAAAACACAAGAGCTAAACCACCCGACAAACTAAACAAAATTAACACTATTCTAAGCTTTGAATCGGTCTTAAACATATTAACCCTTTACTCCCCCAACTGTCATGCCTTCGGTTAATTTTCGCTGTACTGAAATATATAAAATTAGGGTTGGCAGCATTACCAGCACAAGCCCTGCGTACATAACACCGTACTGTGCCTTTGCTTGTTGACCCTGCATTAAATTCATAAGCCCCACAGGTAAGGTACGCGTACCGCCCGCTTTTGACAATAAGGTCATTGAAATTATATATTCATTCCAAAACGACAAAAAGTTAAATAAAATTACGGTTATAATTGAAGGTTTAGCAAGCGGAAACATAATTTTAACCATTGTACCAAAATATCCTGCACCGTCTATATATGCGGCTTCTTCAAAATCGTGTGGAAGTCCTGCAAAATATGACGACAAAAGATAAATTGTAAACGGCAAAGCCGTTGCGGCATAAACAAGTGCTAACACAAGCAAATTATTAAGCAAAAAACCGCCACCAAACATATTTTTCAGCATATTATCGCCATCACGAAGCATTAAAAATATTGGTACAACAATATAGTTTACGTTAATAAAAAGCCCCGCCATAAACAGTGCGTTTAGCACACCGTTACCCCAAAAATTAAACCTCGAAAGGCAGTATGCCGCCGGCAAAGATATTACCAAAATCAGCACTAAAGCCATAATGGTGACTATTACCGACGAAAGCATATATTCGCCCATTTTGGCGGTTTTAAAAGCATCAACAAAGTTTTGAAAATATAACCCTTTGGGTAATGTCCACGGGTTACCGTAAAATTCGGTATTTTGCTTAAAGGCTGCTAAAAACACCCATAAAACAGGTACTAAAACCGTTATGGCAAGTATTGCAAAAACAATATACACAGCCGTTTTGTAAAGGCTTGCTTTTTTCATACAATCCCCCTTTAAAACTGCAATATGCGGCGCTTGGTAATTCGGTTAACTGCATAGGACAATAAAAACGAAAAAAGAAATATAAGCACACCCGCCGCCATACTATAACCGTAAAGTCCATCGTCCTTTTGGTTGTACATAAACGATAGCACAACCTCGCTTGCCCCGTTAGGACCACCGGAAGTCATTGCCTTTACAAATAAAAACGCCATATTAATCGTTGAAATTATAAAAAAGGTAAGTGTCGTGCGAAGGTTGCTCCAAATCAGCGGCAAGGTTATATTAAAAAATTCACTAAGCCTGCTTGCACCGTCAAGTGCCGCACTTTCGTACATACTTTTCGGCACAGCCGACATTGACGCCATATACATTACCATATAGTACCCTACTGCTTGCCAAACAAGTGCTATAACAAGCGAATAAATTACCGTGTCCTCTCCCTTCCAAAGCACTGTAATTTTCTTTCCAAAGGACGATAAAAAGCTGTTTAAAAGACCGTTTTCTGCATCGTATATAGCCGAAAACACACCTGATATTACCACAACCGATAAAATATTCGGTATGTAGAAAATTATGCGAAAAAAATTACCGCCGAACAGCTTATCACGTGTAAGAAAAAAGGCAAATACAAGTGCCGAAATCATTGTTATAACGGTTACTACCACAATTAAAAAAATTGTGTTTTGAGCCGCCCTTATAAACCTTTGGTCGTTTAGTAAAACCTTAAAATTTTCAAATGCCACATAGCTTTCTTTTTGCGAATATGCACCACGTTCGAAAAACGACATTCTAAACACTGAAAACGTAGGATAAAGCATAAAAATAAAGAACAATAATGTGGCAGGCGCAACACACAAAAACACAAATAAATTTTTTCTTTTTACGGCGTTCATACTTAACACTCCTTTAAAAAGGTGGGCGGGATTTCCCCGCCCTTAATTTTATTCCTTAATTAAATTTTCACGCATAATTACGTTTGCCTTTTTAATATCCTCAATCCATTTTTCTTTTGTAATTTTCTTAGATACAAGCGAATTAATTGGGTCAAAGAACACTTCGTTTATACTGCCAAGCCCCGCAACAGATTTATAAGCCGCAAAGTTACCCATTGCCGCTTTTGCGCCGTTATCATAAATTGAATAGAACAATTTATTTTCTTCATTTAACTTATCCGAAACATTTAGTACAGGCTGAATTGCATTGCGGCTTGCAAAAATTTCGCAGGCCTTATCGGAATACATATATGACACAAATTTCTTTGCTTCAGTAACGTTTTCAGCACCCTTTGGCACCCAAATTTGCTCTATCCAGGTGTATGAATATCTGTCTCCGTCTGCCTTAACTGAGGGGAGCGCAGTCATACCCCATTTAAAGCCCTCGGCCGCCTTAGCGTCCTGCATTTCACCCACAATCCAAGTGCCGTTTGGCATAAACAAAGCTTCATTTTGCATTACCAAAAGCTGATTTTTTGTAAAGTCTTGGTCGTTTGCCTGAGCAGGTGTCTTAGGGTTGGTATAGGTCGCTAGTTTCGCCACAATATCAAGGCATAATTTGCCCTTCTCACTGTCCCAAATACCTTTTTCATAATTGGTTGCCTTTTGGAAGAAATCCACACCGCCTACACTATACATAAGCGCATAGAAAAATGCGTCAAAATATCCTGTTGTGGGATATGTGAAAAGATAAATTCCTTCTTTTTTGGCCTTGTCGCCTAAAGCCCACATTTCATCCCAAGTTTTAGGCACTTCCCATCCCTTTTGTTCAAACAAGCCCTTGTTATAAAAAAGTCCGCAGGGTGAATAAAACATAGGCATTAAATAGGTTTTGCCGTCCCCGTATGGATTAGTGGCTGCACTATCGGTAAATCCACCTGCAAGCTTATCTTTAACCTTTTTGCTTTCACCGGGTATAGTCATTGAAAGCACGTCGGTAAGGTCAGTTAAATTTTTATCCCTTATAAACTGCTCGGTAAGTCCTGCTTCTCGGCCCGTTGCCAAAAGCACAACGTCGGGAAAATCACCGCCCTGCATTGATGCCGAAATAACGTCCTCTAAATTCTTTTCAAGGGTGAGCTCGACCTTAATTCCGGTTTGATTTGTAAAAGCGTCGCAAACCTCTTTCCACATTCCTGCCTTTGTTGCTTCATAGCCCGAAGACAATGCCGCCACCTTAAGTGTTTTACTTTCGTTTTTTTTGCCTTTACATCCCGTAAAAATTCCCATCAGCATAAATGCCATTAGTAATAGTGCTATAAGTTTTTTCATAAAATTCCTCCTTAAACGCAATGCGTTACATTACAAATATTTGGTATTTTAAGCCAAAATATACATGAAAACGAATTTTTTTTATTTATACACCCCCTTTATTTAAAAATATTGCATTTTGTATGCTAAAATGTTATAATGTTTCCAACTAAAAGGTTTTGGAGGTTATTTATGCCCAGAATTATTACCATAAGCCGTGAATTTTCGAGCGGCGGACGCGAACTTGGCAAACGTCTTGCTGACGAATTAGGTATTCCCTGCTATGATAGGCAAATTATTGATATGGTTGCCGAAAAGCAAGGGCTTGACAAACATTACGTTGCCAATATGTCTGAACGTGACGTAAAGGTCTTTTACAATTCAACCATCGGCCGTGGTTTTACCAGCTACAACTTTGGTATTAATCAATCACTTCAAATCGCTAATGCCGAGCATAATTTAATTCGTGAGCTTGCATCCCAAGGCGACTGTGTTATTATCGGCCGTGCAGCCGACGTTATTTTGAAAGAATATAACCCACTTAATTTATTTGTTTATGCCGATATGGATTCAAAAATTGCACGTTGCAAGGCAAGAAACCAAGAAAATGAAAATCTTACCGACCGTAAAATTAAATTTATGTGCCGTGACATTGACAGATGCCGTGCAAATTACCGCGAAATGTTTACCGACACTAAATGGGGTCACCGTGAAAGCTATCACCTTTGCATTAATACAAGCGGTAAGGAAATTAAAAAGCTTATCCCCGCTATTGCCTCTTATGTAAACAATTGGTTTTAATAATATAAAATAGAAATGAAGTGAATTTATGGCGTTACAAGAATCGGGCGAAATGTATTTAGAAACTATTTACGTTTTGCAACAAAAAGGCGGTAACGTTCGTTCAATTGATATATGCGAGCATTTGGGTTATTCAAAACCAAGTGTAAGCCGTGCAGTAGGTTTACTTAAAAACGGTGGTTATATTACCGTTTCGCCCGAAGGCTTTATAACCCTTACCGACGTTGGCATTAAGGTTTCTCAAAAACTATTTGAAAGACACACCATACTTTCAAATTTATTAATTTGTCTAGGGGTTGACGAAAAAACCGCTACCGAGGATGCCTGCCGCATCGAACATGTAATTAGCGAAGAATCATTCAACGCATTAAAAAAACATATTGAAAACATATAAAAAACACCGCCTATTCCGTATGGAACAGGCGGTATTTTTATATTATTCCTTAATTTCAGGCAAACCACTAAGCGAGGTTAATACCGAATAGATAAACGCTACCGCAGCAGCGCTGAATACAAGGCCCCAATCAACCTCACTTATTATTGCCCCAACTGTAATAAGTGACGCTGCCGTTTGCGCAAAGGTTTTCACTGCACGAACTCCCGCCGCCTTTAACCACTTAATTAATTTCTTTTGGTTTTTTAGCCATTCAATAAATTTTTTCATTTTATTTTACCCCTAATAATTTTTTCCAGCTCATTTCACCAACACAACCGTCTGCCTTAAGTCCTACAAGCTTTTGCCATTTAATAACGGCGTTTTTGGTGTCCTTACCAAACTTTCCGTCAACCGTTACCCCGACCGACCTTTGAACAATTTTGGTAAGGTTTTTGTATTTATAGGTAATACGCTTTTTGCATACCGCTTTTTTAGCAACCGCAAGGCATTCACTTCCCCATTTGCCGTCAGCACCGTATTTTTGAAATTTAAACCCGTCGGCAATAGCAGCCAACTGCCATTCTTTAATATTGTTTGGTGTATTATCAAATTCCTTTGTACCCTCTAAATAAGGTGCAGGGTCTACATAAGAGCCGCCTATATTTATATCAAAGTGAAGGTGTGCACCCGTTACGTTACCGGTTGCACCCATATAACCAAGCACTTGTCCCTGCAGTACCTTATCCCCCACTTTTACAGTGCGACTGCCCTTTTTCATATGTAAATAACGGGTGTAATTACCATTACCGTGGTCTATTTTCACGTATTCGCCTGCTGTTGCCGAATATTTTGAAATTTTAACAACACCGTCTTCAAATGCGATTATATAATCCAAGGTTGCACCCTCGCCAACCAAGTCAATACCGTTGTGCATTTGCTGTTTGCCCCAAATAGTACGCATACCATAAGGGCTTGTGACCTTGTGTCCGCCCTTTTTAAGAACGGGATTTTTATACTTTGCCATTTTTGTAATCCTCCTTATAATTCCACACACATTCTTTTTTGTGGTTATAAACATTTTGTCGTGATTTTTTTGCCGCCTCTACCGCATTTTCAAAAATATAAAAAACACCGGTTTGAGACTTTATATCATCAAACGAATTTCTAACCCGAAAAAGCCTTAAGTCATACAAACACGTCTTCATCACAGCCAAGCTCCCTTCTTAAAATTTCCAACGCTTGATTTTTTGTCTTGTTGACAGCCTGCCGACTTACGCCAAAGCAATCAGCAATTTCGGCTATACTGTAACCGTAAATATAGTGATATAAAACTATTCGCCGTTGTACGCCATTTAAGCGATTTACGCCTTGAATACAACAAAAATGATTGTCAAAATCCTCAATGTAACCACAGCTTTCTTCAAACAATTCATTTTCAAAATACATACTTTTAAGCCTTTGACGAGAAAGAGCAATATATTTGTTTTTTATTGAAACTACTATATATTTTTGAATGTCCTCACCACTGTCGTCAGGAAATTTTGAAAGATTAATTTCATAAAGCATTTCAATTAAAAACAAGGTAAGCTCCGAAGCGGCATCCTCATAGCCAAGCTTTGCGCCATAAAAATTTATAAGCTTTTTAAATTCTTCAAAAATTAACGGAAACGCCGTCATATCCTGTTTTTTAACCTTTTTAATAAGCGGCTTTAACAAACAATTTTGCAAATTAACCAACCCCCTCACAATTAGCAAGAAATCGGCAGCGATTTTGTAAACCAAAATTACCGATTTTTTCCAAAACAAAAAAATTTTAGTGAAGGGAATGAAAAATTTGTCAAAATTTGGAGTAAAATGTCAAATTTAGAGAGCAAATATCAAAAATTACGGAATTTTGGCATTTGCTATTGACATTTAATGTATATTAATGGTAAAATACCAACAAAAAAAGCAGTATTTCATCTGTTGAAATACTGCAATAATATTTTATTTAAGGAACTATTGCTATGAAAATTGCTATTTGCGGTGATGATTTTTTAAATATTAAACAAATAAAGCGGGTATTATACATTTTTTCAAATTATAAAAAATTGGGCTTAGTGGTTGATATAATTGACACCAATACCGACCCTACAATGCTTACCAAAAACTATATTTTAATTTTCATTTCGTTTGAAAACCAAAACAGTAAAAAGCTTGCGCAACACATTTATAAAAACAAAAGCCAAATTCCAATTATTGTTTTTTCAAAAAACCTTTGCCACGCCGCCGAAGCGTTTAAAATTAATGCCTACAACTTTTTACAAATGCCGCTGTGTGAAGAGCTGCTTTTAAAAATTCTTGAAGATTTTTTTGCAGCTTTTTTATTAACCCCCTTAATTTTAAACGACGGGTTTGAAAATATTTGCATTAACACCAACGATATTTTTTACCTTGAAGCCAACAACAAGCATTGTTATATTCACCTAACCAACCAAGAATTTCATTGCAACAAAACCATGGCTCGTGTTTTTAGCGCCCTTCCCCAAGGCAAATTTTCAAAAATTAGTCGTTCGCTTGTAGTTAATTGTGATTGTATAACACGCTTTTGCAGTGAATATATAATTTTAAAAAACGGTGCCGTGCTTTACCCAAGCCGACATTTTTATAAAACCTTTAAGTCGGATTATAATGCATTTAAAATGCCTAAAATACCATAAAAAATCCCTCCACAAAAGTGAAGGGATTAAAATTTATCATCTTATATGAATTGTTCGTGAATTACGGTGCATATAAACGTTATGCACAAGCGCCATACCCGAAAACAAGCACAAAAGCGAGGTGCCGCCTGCACTGAAGAAGGGTAAGGTTACGCCAATAACGGGGGTAATTGAGGTGCACATACCAATGTTTATAACCATTTGTGCAAAAAGCATTGCAAAAATGCCAACGCAAATATACTTGCCTTCACTTTGTGACGAAAGCTTTGCCACCTGTAAGCACCTTACGCAAATTGCCGCCAGTATTACAATAACCGCAATACAGCCCAAATAACCAAGCTCTTCCCCAATGGTTACAAAAATAAAGTCGTTATGCCCTTCGGGAACACCGCTTTTACCTATTTGGGTTAAATCGCCGTTTAAATAACCTTGACCCCAAAAACCGCCGTTTGCCAAGGCTTGTCTGCCACGGTATTGTTGCCAGCCAACCCCTAAAATATCGGCGTCGATATCAAACATATTTTTAAGGCGTTCACGCTGACTGTTGTTCATAACAAAAAAGTAAATAATTGGTGACGACACAACCAACGTAGCAAAAGCCGCCACAAAATACTTCCACGAAGCACCCGCAGCCCAAAGCATGCTAACAAAAATAATTGCAAATACAAGCGCTGTACCGTCGTCGCCCTGAAAGTGAATTAACACAACCGGAATAGCGCCGTGTATACAAAGCGGAATTAAGGTTTTGGGCTTGTTAATGGTTTTATTAATCCTTGCCAAATGGGTTGCAAAGGTAATAATAAAGCAAACCTTTAACAGCTCAGACGGTTGAAAGGTTGTAAAACCTAAATCAAGCCAGGCCTTATCGTCGGTGCCGGCGGGAGCATAACCAATAAAAAAGGTTAAAATTACAGGCACAATACCCGCAAAGGCAAATAACGGCCACAGCTTTATGTAATGGTTATATTCAAAAATAGACCCCACCAAAATAACGCCAAACCCCGCAACCAAGCAAAAGGTATGCACTAAAAACGGTCTAAGACTTTCCATATAATGCGTTGCCGAAAAAACCGCTATACAGCCATAACCTGCCGCCAAAAACAAAAGCGACAGCAATATTTTATCCGACTCACGCACAAAATCTGCAAATTTAGCAAATAAATGTCGCAACTAAAATAGTCCTTTCAAATTATTCTTAGTTTATTATATTTTATTTTTATAAAATATTCAAGTAACACTTTCATAAATATAAAAAATATGTTATAATGTTTACGAAGTATGTTTAATAAGGATAATATTATGCAAAAATTCTTATCACAAAGCCCTGAAGATACTGAAAACATCGGCAAAGCCTTAGGCGAAACAATAACTGAAGGCTGTGTTATTGCTTACCGCGGCGGTTTGGGCATGGGCAAAACCTGTTTTACACGTGGCTTGGCTAAGGGACTTGGCTCGGTTGATACCGTGACCTCCCCCACCTTTGCGCTTATAAACGAATATTCAAGTGGTCGCCTGCCACTATATCATTTTGATATGTACCGTGTCAGCGGATGGGAGGATTTATATTCCACCGGTTATTTTGATTATATTGACGACGGCGGCGTTATAGCGGCTGAATGGAGCGAAAACATCGAAGCCGCCCTGCCCGATAATACTATTTACGTCGAAATTAACAAAATTGACGATACCACACGTGAAATTATAATTACACAAAAAGGTGAATAATTTGAAAATTTTAGCAATTGAATGTTCGGCAACCCCTGCAAGTGTAGCCGTTTTGGACGGTAACAAGCTTTTAGCCAACGCTTTTGTAAACGTTAAGCTTACACATTCGCAAACCCTTATGCCGATGATTGAAAGCACACTTAATGCAGCAAAAATTAATATTAACGATATTGAGGGCTTTGCAATTTCAAACGGCCCTGGCTCGTTCACAGGTGTTAGAATTGGCATAAGCGCTGTTAAAGGTCTTGCGGCGGCAAAAAAACTGCCCTGTGCGGCGGTTTCAACCCTTTATGCAATGGCGCAAAGCTATTGCGACACCGACTGTATAGTTTGCGCCGTTATGGATGCCAGATGCAACCAATTTTACAACGCTATTTTTGATATTGAAAACGGCGAAATTACCCGACTTTGCGACGACCGTGCCCTTTTAGGTGACGAACTTTTGGAAGAGGTTAAAAAATTGTCGCAAAACCAAAACAAATGTGTTATACTTGTTGGTGATGGTGCGGCTTTATTTTATAAAACCGCCCGTGAAATTAAAAATGTAAAAATGGCACACCCATCACGTGAATTTCAAAACGCTGTTGGGGTTGGTTATTCAGCCTTGACTTGCTTTGAAAAGGGCGAGGTTTTATCCCCTAACGAGCTTTTGCCATTCTATTTAAGGCTTCCCCAAGCCGAACGTGAGCTTAAAATGAAAAAGGAGAATGAAAAATTATGAAAATTGCTTTAGGTTGTGACCATGGCGGCTTTGAACACAAAACCGCAATTTTAAAGCACTTGGAGGAAAACGGTTTTTCTGTAACCGATTTTGGCATTTATGAAAACGTATCGGTTGACTATCCCGACGTTGCCGCAAAGGTATGCGAAAGCATTCAAAACGGTGACTGTCAGCTTGGCATTTTAGTTTGCGGCACAGGTATTGGTATGTCAATTGCCGCAAATAAGCACAAGGGTATTCGTGCCGCTGCAGTAAGCGAGCATTTTTCAGCTAAATACACCCGTCTTCACAACAATTCAAACGTTTTATGCCTTGGCGGCCGTGTTATTGGCGTTGGCACCGCTTTAGAGCTTGTTGATTTATTTGTAAACACCGAATTTGAAGGTGGACGCCACCAAGCAAGAATCGATAAAATTGCACAAATTGAAAATAAATAAGTGAGGAATCAAAAATGAAAAACAACGTTTTTGTAATGGACCATCCCCTTATTCAGCACAAGCTTTCCATCTTGCGTGACAAACGCACAGGCACAAAGCAATTCCGTGAGCTTATAAACGAAATCGCAATGCTTATGTGCTATGAGTCCACACGCGATTTGCCCCTTAAAGAAGTTAAAACCGAAACCCCACTGGTAACTGCAACAACCAAAAAGCTTGCAGGCAGAAAAATGGCGTTTGTCCCCATTCTTCGTGCAGGTCTTGGCATGGTTGACGGTCTTTTAACCCTTATCCCCGCAGCAAAGGTTGGTCATATCGGTATGTACCGTGACCCCGAAACCCACAAGCCCATTGACTATTACTGCAAATTACCTGCCGACCTTAACGAACGTGACGTTTTCGTGCTTGACCCAATGCTTGCTACAGGCGGTAGCGCAATTGACGCCGTTTCACGCATTAAGGAATTCAACCCCAAGCGCATTAAATTCCTTTGCATTATAGCCGCACCCGAAGGTCTTGAAGCCTTCACAACCGCGCACCCTGACGTGCCTGTTTATTGTGCAGGTCTTGACGATTGCCTTAATGACCATTGCTACATTTTACCCGGTCTTGGCGACGCCGGCGACCGTATTTTCGGTACTAAATAATACAAAAATGACCTCCAAAATTGGAGGTCGTTTTTAATTTATAACTTTTCTTGCCATTCTTTTTCTTTAAAACCAACAAGCACGAAATCATCCCCTATAAGTAAAGGGCGTTTTACAAGCATACCGTCTGTTGCAAGAAGACGTAACATTTCGTCCTCACTCATTTCGGGCAACTTGTTTTTAAGGTCTAAAGCTTTATATAAAAGCCCGCTTGTATTAAAGAATTTTTTTATTGGCAAACCACTTTTATTATACCAGTCACAAAGCTCTTCATAGGTTGGGTTGTTAAGCTTAATATCACGATTCATACTGAATAGCCTTATCATCTAACCACTTTTTAGCCTTTTGGCAGGTAGTACATTTTGGGTAACAAATAAATTTTAACATAAAATCACCTATTGACAAACTTCAATATAAAAACTAACGGGGCGAAAACCGTCATTACAAGATATCATTGCCGATTTCGTATCCTTCATCCACCCGTCATAAAAATTGCCGCCACCGTTTACAAGCGCTTTAACAAAAGGGCCAACGTTTTCCCACGCGTTGCCGCAAAAACCGTCGGGTATTTCACCAAAGGAATAAAAAACCTTACCCTCTACCATTTCACAAGGGTTTTCTAACGGGTTTTCATATTTTTCAATTAAATCGTCATACCTTGCCTTTCGCATAACGGTTATTTTAATTTTAGGCATACACACACCCCACAAAACTCATTAAATAAATTATAAAATATTTTAATCAAAACTGCAACACCCAAAAAACACCTCTTGACTTTTAATCAAGAGGTGTTAATTTTATTAGTCCAAAGTCTTCATTGTGGGGAGTATGAAAGGGCTTGAAAACGCTTATGCCAATATCTTACCTAATCTTGCTTTTTTGTGATTTTTCTTACCCACTAAAAGTACACCGTTTTTACCCCTAAAAAATTATCTTACCTCAATTTACCTTTTTAGCACATATCATACCTCTGAAATGGTCTAAAAAATGGCCCAAAACTCATAACACTTATATAATCATGAAGATTTATAAAGAGTCTTATATAAAAGAAAAAGAGTCATAAAGATTCTATAAGAATCGTTATAACTCATGAAGATTGCGGAAATATTGAAATTTTGAATAATTTATGGTATAATGCAGTCAATTCGATAAACTTGAATTTGACGAAGAGGTGAAATGAGTGGGGAAAATAGATGATTTTGAGAAAAAACTCATCAACCAAGGCATGACAGATGAGGCTTTTATTGAATACGAAAAACTGCTAAAAAGAGTTCGGGGCAATTTCTCAAAACGCCAACATTGTTATACAACAGCTATCCAATTCCCTCGCCAGTACGCTGAACAGGCAGTAAAACTAATACAATATAGTTTGGAAAATTTTGAGGATGGTTGGTTTACTACATACACATCCTATTTACACATAGGGCATATCTACGAAGGGATAGGCAATTATCAAAAAGCCTTTGACGCCTACTTGCTGGCCAAAGAAGCGCTTGGACAAGACCATCCAGGATATGTTGAGGAACTATCAAAAGACCTTTTGTGGATGAAGCTTCACGTGGATTCCTTCAAGTATTCGGCAGAGTTAGAGGAGTACCTCTCCCGCTATGAAGAAACCAGCGATTTTTCAAAATCGTTTGTAAATACTGAGTTCAAAGTCGCTGTTGCTAATATAGTGATTTCGATGCATCACGGGAGATTGGACGAGGCAAAACAATTCTACGAAAAGGCCAAAGGTATATGCAAACCGAACTATGTAGGAAAGCTATATAACATTCTGGCTAGACACAAGTACCACGAAACCCTGAATACGACACCAGAAGCAATTACTTTTATTCAACAGATTAAACTGTAAAAGCACGGCAAGCAGTTAGTCAAATTCCAATTTGTCGGTCTGTTTGATAAGAATATGCAAAAAACACCCTATGACTTTTGACGGTCATAGGGTGTCTTCATTTTTTCATTTGTCGTAAATGTGTCGTAAATCGGTTTTTACAAGGTTTTGAAAAGCCTGTAATACCGCTATTTTACGGCATTTTCTTAATCAAGGGGCTTCATTGTGGGGAACAAGATTACCTCACGGATAGTGTCGGAATTGGTTAAAAGCATTACTGCGCGGTCAATACCGATACCCATGCCGCCTGTTGGGGGCATACCGTATTCCATAGCGGTGAGGAAATCCTCATCAAGCATTTCAGCTTCGTCGTCACCACGTTCACGAAGTTCTAATTGCTTCATAAAGCGTTCACGTTGAACGATGGGGTCGTTAAGCTCGGAATAAGCATTTGCCAATTCACTGTGGCAAATAAACAACTCAAAGCGTTCGGTAAGACGTGGGTCAACGGGCGAAGCTTTGGTAAGGGGTGAAACTTCAACAGGGTACATTGTGATAAACGTAGGCTGAATAAGCTTTTCTTCAACACGTTGGTCGAAGCAAGCATAAAGCGCGTTACCCCAAGTTCTGTCTGCAGTGTCGGCAAGTTCAACGCCAATGCTTTCAGCAGCCTTTACAGCTTCTTCATCATCGGTAATTGCGCCAAAGTCAATACCTGCATATTCCTTAACAGCGTCAACCATTGTAAGACGGCGCCAACCGGGTGTTAAGTCAATCTTTTCGCCAAGCCATTCAACCTCGTAAGTGCCATGAATTTCCTTAGCGGCGCCCGAAATAATACCTTCGGCAATATCCATCATATCATGGAAGTCGGCATAAGCCTGATACAGCTCAACGGTAGTAAATTCGGGGTTGTGCTTGGGGTCCATACCTTCGTTTCTAAAAATACGGCCGATTTCATAAACCCTGTCCATACCGCCAACGATAAGGCGCTTGAGCGGAAGTTCGGTAGCGATACGCATATACATAGGAATATTTAAAGTATTGTGATGTGTAATAAAGGGACGTGCAGCCGCACCACCAACGATGGTGTTAAGTACGGGGGTTTCAACCTCGATATAGTTCATATTATCGAGATAGCTTCTCATATACTTAATGAACTGTGAACGGATAACAAAATTGCGCTTAACGTTTTCGTTCATAATAAGGTCAACATCGCGCTGACGGAAACGAAGGTCGTTATTGGTAAGACCGTGGAACTTTTCAGGCAACGGCAAAAGTGACTTTGACAAAAGCACAATGCTTGTTGCGTGAACCGAAATTTCACCTGTTTGGGTTTTGAAAACAAAGCCTTCAAC